>JAJRTR010000168.1 GCA_024278215.1 bacterium | reverse complement strand
GAGTTGTCGGCGTCGCCTGTTTCGATGGCTATATAACCGACAGAAGTTTCGTCGCTGCCGAAGCTTGACGGCTGCGCGTCGTCGTCTCGTTCGAGCCGCATCTGGAACCTTGTCGCGGAGCCGCTGTCGTTGTCTATCCTGATCTGGGTCGAGTTGGTTGTCGCAGACCCGGACACTACCGCTGTCTGCTGCAACGCCAGTATCGCGGGTTGCGCGCCGAATGCGTTAGCGTAATTGATCCAGCCGGTCCAGGCCCTGTTCACCGGGCCTGTAGTCCCCGCTTCGACATGCCTGCTGCCGATGAACCACGAGCCGGGCCGCAGAGCGAGCCAGCTCACATTCTCGTTGGAGTGTGCCGTGCCCGCGTTCACGCTGTTCTCTATCGCGAGCTGCATGTTCTGCGCTGTATAGTCGATGTTTCTTGCCCGCACATGCGCGCGGTCTCCGCTGTAAGTAGTGACCATTGTTCCCGCCACGACCGGGTTCTCGGCGAAATTCGCCGACAGGGCAACATCCGTCCAATTGTTGGTGATATTACTTGTGGTTCCCGCCTGCCCCACGAAATCAAGTGTGTTGGGATACGAGCTTACAGACGGCGCCGCGCTGTTGCCATAGTAGATGTACACAGAGTTTTCCGTCGCCACATCCGGCGCCTCGATCCATATCCGCGCTGTCTGGGCGGTCGCGTCCCAACTTTCCACCCAGAAGTCCACCGCGGTTGTACCGTCGACACGTGTCACCCGCAGGTCTTCGCCGCCCGAACGCGCCTTCGAGAATCCGTCTCCGAAATTCGACGCGTTCAGGTCGAGCCTCACCTGGAAGTTCGTCGGTTTGCCCGCGTTGTTGTTGTAGTCGATCTTCCGGCGGTACAGCCAACTGCGGCTGAGCCACGATGGAGAGTTCACAGGCACTGTTTCGGCGAAGTTTCCAGTGTCCGTTATCAGTGCGCCGTATATGTAATTTGTCGGTGTCGAGAACGGCCAGCGGGACTGGTCGGGCGTGATCGTAAACGGCACGGTGTTCGACGTTCCGCCGGGTGTCACCACTACCACATTGCCTGTAACCGCGCCCGACGGCACGAGACATTTTATCAGTGTGTCGTCCCAGGAAACTATCTGCGAGAACACGCCGGGCGCGAACTGCACATAGGAGTTGCCCTGCACGTAACCGAAGTCGGAGCCGTATATATTTATAACCTGAAAGAAATCGCCGCGGGGCGGCTGGAGATAAGAAATAGTCGGCGTCTTTATCGTGAAGGGCCATTCGTTGGACACATAAGGGCCGACAATGACCGTTACCGGCCCGTTGCTCGCGCAGGTGGGCACTTTGACTTCTATCGAGTTGTCCGACCACGCGCTCACAAGCGATGTCGCCTCGCAGCCGTTGAAGAACACTCGCGACGCGCCCTGCACCACCCCGAAGTCTCCGCCGCTGATCGTCACTGTCGCTAAAAGCACGTCCGGGTTGGCCGTTATTCCGAATATATCCGGCGCGGCCGCCGGCACATCGTAGTCTATGTCCACCTGGTCGAGCGCTATGTCGTCCGCGACCGTCGGCGCATGCAGCAACGCTTTAAAGTAGAACGATCCGTTGCCGATCTGGTTGTCGAATGTCGGTATATCGGTATTGACCTCGGTAGCCGTGTTCGCCTCGTAATATGACGCTGTAGCGGCCAGTGTCCATACATTTGTCGAGGTCGCCACATAGTACCAGTTGGTGAAATCGTTGGATACCTGGTACCTCACGTTGCCTGTGCCGGCGCCGAGAGTTTCGGTGAATGAATTCACCTGGTCGAACGAAACCGTGAAGACCTCTATCGGAGTAATCCATGGGTCCCTGTTATAGATTTCCACATTGTCGATCGTGATCGAAGGGGTTGTTGCCTGATACTTGCGGGCATACAGGATGATTTTATTATTGACATTCTCCTGCGCGGCGAATGATGCTGTCGGGTACGGCACGGGCGGCGGTGTTGTTACGGTAATGTTGCCCTGGGCAAACGCAATATTTCCGAGCGTTTCATTGGGATGAACCTGGTCGAGATTGTAGGCCTCTTCGATCATCCACTGGAAGCTGGTGGTGCCGGAGTTGCGTACCCTGATGTGTGAAGCTTCCCCATTGTTCTCTGTCATGATCTGCGGCACAACGGCAGGAGCCCCGGAGAAAGCAAACGGATGATTTATCGTTGCGTATGTGCTGTCCCTGGTTGCGGAGATAACCGAGTAAGAACCGGCACCGCCGCTGCCCGAGTCGTAATCTTTTCTTTGTGCCGCGATTATCATGATCGTTTCATTATTCAGCGCACCCACAGAGTTGTCGCAAAGCTCGACGGCGATATCGAATGAAGCCACGCCTACGTTTTTTATTCGCGTATGGGACGAACCCGCTTTGAAAGTGTTGTTGTTTGTCTCCTGCGTCGCGATCACTGCCGGCGACGGCGAGATATTCCCGCCGGGATAGGCCACCGTATCGTAATTGTCGTCCACATTGTTCTGCCGCCACGCGTCGAACCTCGTGCCGTCTATCGTATATGAGCCTTCCACCATTGCGATCCAGCCCACGGCTTCAGAAGTGTGTGCGCCGTCCTTGTCCACGGATTCTTCCACCACGACCTCGAAACCGGTAGTCGTCACGTTTCTGATTCTCGTGTGTGACGGATCGCCCCCGTCGTCCCTGTTCATACTCGCCACCACGACAGGCGGGGAGGAATATGTGTTTGCGAATGTCACCGAATACCAGCCGTTGGTCGATCCAAGAACAGCATCCGCCGTCACACCCGCCTCACCGATTATTTTTGTCAATGACGAATATGTGGAATCGGAATACGATATCGCGTCTGCATTGCCGTAATATATGTAAATATCAAGTGTTCCATTTGCCGGTACCGACGGCAGATGTACCATGAATGTGGCCGTCTCGCCGACCGGGTCGTAGTTGGCCGGGTTGTAGTAGTAACCCAGCATCGTGTACCCGTCGGCGGCTGTGAACATTATGTCGCTGCCGTCCGCCTTCGCGTTTGCGAACCCGTCGGAGAAGTTCGCCGATGTCAGGTCGATCTGCATATTGAAATCCGTCAGCGCGCCGCCGCCTGTGTTGTCTATCGTTATCTTTTTTCGGTAATCATATCCCACGGGCCCGTTCTTATTCGATATTCCAATGAACGAGCCGCCTTCGTCGTTGTAGTGGTTGCCGTCATAAGAATTCGGAATGGCGTAGAAATTCTCCGAACACGCCTGCTCGAATCCGGTCGTCGTTATATTCCGCAAACGTTCGTGGATATTGTTTCCGCCGTTGTCGTTCTGGACTTTGAACAGCACCGCCGCCGGAATAGTGAAGGTGTGCTGAAATGTGGACGACTGGAAAATATGCTGCACCGCGCCGACATTCGTGCTGCCCACTTCACCCTCGAGGTCCGGCCCGAGATTCGCGCCCATAATATCGTCAAAGCCCGCCTGGTCCCAGACCACCATGCCCGCGCTCTCCACAGCGTGCGCGGTCTCCCCGGCCTCTTCTATTTTCACGTCGATGTCCGAATTGCTCTTATTCCTCAGCCTGATACTGGCCGGCCCTGTCTCGTTATTGCTCTGGAGTTGCGGCAGCACAACCGGGTTGTCCGAAAACGTATAACCATAAGAGACTGTTGTGTAATTCTCAGTTCCGCCACCTATGTTCGTGGTGAAAACCCGGACAACGCGATCACCGATTACATGCGTGCCGGGCAGCAGCGCCATCCACGCCAGTTTCTCGGTCCCGTGTATATTGTCGCAGTCCAGTGACTTCACATACATCCTGTATTCGAACCCGTTCGTGGTGATGTTTCGCACACGCGGCTCGGCCGTGCCGTCGGCCAGTCCGTCGCTACCGCCGCAATTTGTCCCCGTTATCGGTCCCACAGTGTTCGTGTTGTCGCTGGGCTGTGGATAGTCGACTGCCGTCTGTATCGTATTCACTACCACCGGCGTCGCTGAAAACGCATTCGTGTATGTTATCGCCGTCCATGTCCCCGATATCGGGTCCTGGTTGCTGAATCCGATTTCGCCGACATAATAAAAAACACTCGTATAGTCGCTTCCGTCGGGTGCGGCAGCGTTGCCGTAATAGATATACATCGCCATCGTCGCCGCGGCTGGCAGCGTGGGTATGTTCACCCATAACTTTGCCGTCTCACTAGCCGCGTCGAAATCCTCGCGCCAGTAATCATATACCGTATCGTTTGTGCCGTTGATAAACCTTATGTCTTCTCCGTTTACCTGCGCGCTTGCAAAATCGAAACTGCTCGAGTCGAGTTCGACAAGCACTTGGAAATTCGTCTGCGCTGTGCCCGCCGTGTTGTCGACGACGATTTTTCTCCGGTACTGCCACGCATTGTTCCACCAGTCCTGGGTTACAAGGTCTGCCACGCTGCCCGCGACATCAATGTTCAACGAATCATAAACATATTTCGCGCTGTCGTCGAAAGGCCAGCTTTTCGTTGCCGCACGGCTTACCGTCGCCGCTGTCGCATACAATAACAGCAACGCCGTCAGCAGCGACGCCACAGGCCGCGACCTCACTATATCCCTGATCTTCCTCAATGTCCCCGGTGTCGAATCTCTGTTGTCTTTTCCCATATCATTTTCCTGTTTTTGATAGTGTTTTTACATCTTCTTTATGCGGTTCAGTTCA
Organism: bacterium; assembly: GCA_024278215.1. Classification (GTDB taxonomy): domain Bacteria; phylum UBP15; class UBA6099; order UBA6099; family JAJRTR01; genus JAJRTR01. The sequence continues at coordinate 1,966 of JAJRTR010000168.1, read as the reverse complement.
GCAATTTTTGTGCCATGAAAAAATCCGCCTCATTATCAATCTCAATATTCTGCCCGAACCGATCGCCGGGCAGAAAACACTCATGAAAAGTCGCTGTGGATAAGGAAATGTATTCCTGGAATCCGGACGTGTATGAAACGGGTTAGAACTTCCAACAACACGCACTTCCGGGTTTTGAGTGGGCACCCCAATATGTGGTGGTTTACTCTTTTCGGGCCGGTGTACGTAAAGCGTCGAAAAATCTCGATTATGTGTACTTCTTTGAGTGTTTTCCACAACTCCACCGTCCGGCAATCTTCTAAAATTGCCGGGAAACGGTGAGTTTTGTAGTAAACACGGCTCTAATGTGATACCACCACATATAGTGTATATCCACACGATTTCCGGATGTCACCAACAACCCGATAAAATCAGCACTGCGAAAACAGCGTTTATTTCCTGAAACCAGGACATACGTCCACAAGCGACCTTGCCGCGAAACATTACTTCCATTCTTTTCGTGCAATCTTCAGCACCATGAGCGCCGCGCAGCGCAACATATTGCACACTTTTCCCCGCTTTTTCATTCCTTTATCTTATTTATTCTTTCAGAAAAATCGTGGCCTGTTCCCACCACTTCGTCGCGGTACATTCCTATTATCGCAGTTTTTTCCTTTACATCCAGTTCGCCGATAGGAACTTCAGTACCGGGCAGAGGACTTTCCGCATATAGCGTGAATACATCTTTGTCGCTGTAGTCCTCATCTGCCGTTATTATCACAAAATAATCCTCGTCGAGATACATCTTCACTCTGCCGTCGAACAGTGCGTCAATTATCATCACCTGGGGAATAAAATCCACCACTGAATCCGGGTTGAGTTCCAGCTCATCGGAATCGTCTCCTGTTATCAGCTCCACAGCGGCCGCGCTTATCCTGTATCGCTCCAGCAGATCATCGTCGCGAAGCGGCACGCTGTCGCGAAGCGTGCGTTCTATCCTTTCGCCGCTTTCCTCTTCCTTCTCCTGGTAGAATCTCACCAGAATATTTCTTTCTATTTCGGGTTTTACTATGTAGCATTTTCCATCGTCGAACTCGACTTTCTTCAGGAAATACTTACCCGCGAGCCTCTCCATGTCCTTCTCCGTCAGGTAGCTCAGGCGTTTTCTGTTTTCTTTGTCCAGCAGCCAGCTATACGTCTTTTTACCTATCCTGTAATTCTTTTTCTCTTTAGTTTTAAACGGCATAAAATGTTCGCTGAAGAAACCTGCACCTGCCTGTTTTGCTTTCTTCCCCATGACATCCGCCCCCTTTGTTGTTATCGGCTCTCTGTTCTGACAACCGCGCGTGTACTATCAGCATCCCGGATTTCTCACAAAGAAATCCGGAAATTCGCGATAACGCCTGTTCTACTTCGTTGCGGCAGCGATTCGGGATCGGTCACATACTAACAGTATGCTCCCTCACCACTCACTTGCCACGCCTTGTATTACAGGCATTCTCCCGATTTTTAGCCCGCATTGGTGAAATATGCGGGCTATATCTGTATTATACCACTGTTCAATAGTATAAAACGTGTTGGGAATCATAAAAGGGAATTGTTCACGGAAGCGGCATCTGCAAGAACAGTTACCGCGCCACCGCGCTGAAAGCTGAAGGGATATGTTTTATCCGCGGTCGCTGTTTTTCGTCGAAAGTGACGGCATAGACATCGAAACGACAGTTTAGTTTATGGAGTTTCTTGTTTTTAATGTAATATTTAGCGATTCTGGTGATTTTTTTCTGTTTCGTGTGGTTTACTGCCAGCTCGGGCGGTCCGAAATTTTTCGATGCCCTCGTTTTCACCTCCGCGAACACCAATAGATCGTTTTTACGCGCTATTATGTCGATCTCGCCCATAGTGCAATTGAAGTTTGTTTCAAGTATGACAAAGCCCTGTTTTTTCATGTCTTTCACGGCAAGCTTTTCGCCGCGCGCGCCCAGCCCCT
>JAJRTR010000167.1 GCA_024278215.1 bacterium | reverse complement strand
GTCGGTATCGTGTAATCTATGTCGTATGATGCAGTTGCGATTGTCGACGTGTTGCTCGCTCCGTCCACCGCCAGCACCGCGACTTCGCACATACCCGCCCCTTCGTTCTGGCAGTAGCCCGTCGCGCCTACTGTTACCGTCGCATATTCTCCGCACGTGTAAACCTGCCACGCCAGCGTTTCGACACTGTTGGATTCCACGCGATAACGGCACTCGGAAAGCAGCGCGCCGCCCGTATCCGCCTCGGTCGTATCCACCTCGAACTGCGCCGACTGCCACGTCCCAGACGCAGGGTTGGCAACACTAATCGTCGGTGTCGAATAATCTATATCATAAGTCTCCGTAGCATATGTGGTGTTGCTCGCGAAATCTGTCGCCCTGATGCCCACAGCGCAGATGCCAGCCCCCTGATCGAGGCAGTTCGCGCTCGCGCCCAACGTCACCGTAGGCGTTGCCCCGCATCCATACGATGTCCAGGCGACTGTTTCCACTGAATTCGATACCACGGCATATTCGCAAGTCTCGAGTCCCGAACCGCCCGTGTCGGCTTCTTCGACCCCCACATCGAAATTCGCAACCTGCCAGGTGGATGTCGCGGGACTTGTTATAAGAACCGTCGGGCTTGCCGCGTCTGTGCTTATAAGATCAGTCGTAATCGCGTTCGCCGTGGGGAAGGAAGACGGCTCGTCCGTATATATATTGTTCAGGTGTATTGTTACCGTGAAAGTCGCTCCGGATGCCAGCGAACTGTTAGTATTCAGCGCTATCAGAAATTCATTCGACCCGTTTGCCAGCGCGTAAGGAGTTGTGAGAACAATATGGGCAGAATCCGTCGCGCTCGTGTCGCCGCACAGGTTGCCCGCGAGGCTCCAGCCTGAACTGCCTGTATTTATCGCCTGCAGCACATCTGTTCCACTTTCCAGCAATCCGACTGTTCCATTATCTTCGTATATCGCAATACCGCTCGTATCGTCGGTCGCAATGCAGTGCAGCCAGTCGGTCTGTATTCCGCTGCCCGGGTCGTCGATAGTTACCGTTATCGAGGCAAAATTCGCCCCGAGACCGGACCGGCTCAGATCAAATGACAACACCTCTTTGGTTTCGCTGTTGGCGCGTATGAACCACGTGCCGCTGGCTCCTATCCCAACCGTCGAAGAGGCATTAAGCGTTATCGCCGCCTGCGCGGCCCCCGTTGCTATGATGGAAATTAAAAAGGATAACAATAACATACCAAAAACATTTTTGGGTCTCATGGATTCTCCTGCTTGCAGTTGCATAAATTCATTTCGATAAGATCGACTGGAAACGGCATTCGGCTGCCGGGCAACCTGAAACATCTACTATTATCATTTTATAAACCGGATTTTCCCCTGTTGAAAAATTCATATGGTGCTTATTGCTATTCCCCCGGTAACCCGGCATTACCCCTCACACCATCCACTTTATCACATTATAGCCTCGATTCACTACCAGGACATATTTTCCCCATGCTAATTATTAATATATTCTATCATACTTTCCATTTTTTAGCACCCGTTTTCCCATTATTTACCAGCCCTGACTTTTTGAATATGTGGGGTATCCACATCGCTCAAGTTAGCACTATATATTGTATGTTTGAAGAGGAAAGAACGACGATATATTGTGGCAACAGGAGTCTAATGAGCCAATTGCAAAATTATGTTCGTAGCGAGGTCGAGCGAAATTGTTCAGAGCAAGGCGGAGGTGTAAAATCCTCGCAGGCGTACTTGTAGAGTACGTCGAGGACGATTTTGCACCGACAACGCAACTATGGACAATAGCAGCCGACCGCAGCAGAATCATAATTTTGCAAATGGCTCTAATGGATACCCTCTTGAATATTTTGCCGGAAGAGTCGCTTGCAAGAACGCACAAGCTTTATAGTTTATCCAGAATCATATTAATCGTCTCAATCGATTTCGGAATATCATGAAACGGGTCGCCGGGTATGCCGCATTCGAGGCAAAGATGTCCGCCGAAACTCTTTTCGTCCAGTGTTTTGAAAACCGGCAGGAAATCGCGGTCGCCGAAGCCGGGGAGTTTCCGGTTGGTGTCGACAAGATGAATATGCGCGATGTAGCCCGAATTCGTGGCAAGCGCATTGATAACACTGCGTTCCTCGATGCCCATGTGAAAGAGATCGGCCATGACCTTCACGGCGGGACTGCCTGTCAAACGGCAAATCTCGGCGGCCTGGCCGACAGTAAGCATAAAGAACGCCTCGTAACGATTGAGAGGCTCGATCAGGATATCAACGCCCAGTGTGGCGGCTTTCTCGGCGAGCGGCGCGAGCCGGTCGGCGAACATGCGTTTTCTCGACTCGAAATCGCTGAGATCGGGGTAGAGAGCCATGAATTTTTCAACCCCGAATTCCGGTACAATTATCAGGCCCGCACCGCCGAGTTCAGCACCCATCTCGAGCAAAGTTTCGATGTCTGCCGCCGCCGCGCTTCTCCCAGCCTCGTCGCCGCTCAGCAAAGAACCACGAATGCCGCCGCCGCCAGGACAGATCGACGACACGGGCATTCCGGCATCGGAAACAACTTTTTTCACCTCTGTCAGCCTGTCGGACAGCCCTTCACCCCATACCTCAACAGCATCGAAACCCCATTCCTGCGCTCTTTCAACGAATTTTCCGAATCCTCCGTCATCATATAAACCTTCCTGCAAAGCAAGTTTCATCAGTTTCCTCCGGATTTGTTATTTGACAACTGTAAAAGATCAGACATATATTGCACCTCATGAAAAATTATAAGTGGAGAATAAACGGCAGATAATCCCCTGTGATTAGAAAAGCCGACTCCCTGACATCAGGCAACTCCAGTGAAACGAACTTATCCCGCATAGCTTCAAAGCCGCTGTTGATTTTCTCGTATTTCGAGAAGTTCTAACCCGTTTCATACATGTTGGAATTTTATTAAAGCCGGATTGTATCAACAGCATCCGATAAAGTAGTTTTGACAGACCGGCGCAACCCGGTCAGCACCACAGCCGGGAAATCCTTTGCCACCCTTCGGATGGTCGTCTCCATCTATCTTTCAATATACACCATAATGTACCCCGATGAAAAGCGGTCTCCCTTCACTCTTCGATTCCATATCCCAGGCTTGTAACAATACCGATAAGTTCTTCCCGGTCGAGATTCCTGCCGGTTATGGTACTTTGCCCGGTCTGCAGGTCGATGTCGACTCCGCTGACTTTGCTCAGTTCATTCAGTGAGCGCGTGATTTGGTTGACGCAGTGGCTGCATTTCATACCCTTGATCTCAAGATAAACAGCGATATTTTCGGATACCGACTCTGCCATTGCTTCCGTCACCGGCATGTGTGCCTGTCCTTTTCTTTTCATGAGTGCGGTGGCAATCACGCCTATCAGAAGCACCGCGCTCAGGTTTCCAACCCATGCTGGCAGCATCAATATATTTGTAGTGTTCAGGTGTTGTGCGACATTAACGGCAAGCGCGTCGAGCAGGAGTCCGGACAGCATCGCCCCCACGGCAATTGTACCCAGATAAATCAGGGCAGTGCGTTTTCCCAGAACGCTCCATATTGTCGTAATTGTAGCAATATTTGTGGCCGGGCCGGTCATGAGGAAGACAAGCGCCGCACCGGGCGACACCCCGGCGGCCATGAGCGCCGCCGCAACGGGCACGGAAGCTGTCGAACAGACGTACATCGGGATACCTATCAGCATCATCGCAAACATGGGCACAAGACCGCGCCCCAGGTAAGACGAAAGATAGTCGGCGGGAATCAGCGCCGATACCACCGCCGCGAGTACGAGTCCCACGATGAGATACTTTCCGATATCGCCCGGCAGGGTCAGAAACCCATAACGAAGAGCCCTTTCAAACCGGCTTTCACTCGTCTCTGTGCCTTCGTCCCTGCCGCAACATCCGCCGGTGCAGCCCGGTTGCGTATTAGCAGTAGCCGCAGTAGTTTTCTCTTTGCCCACAAAGCCGTTGACAAGCATGCCGCCCGCAGCGCCGGTCACAAGCGCCGCTATCGGCCTCACTATCGCAAACAACGGCCCCAGCAGACTGAATGTGACGAGTATGCTGTCAACGCCCGTCTGGGGCGTGGAAATAAGAAACGCCGTAGCCGCGCCGCGCCCCGCGCCATGTCTGCGAAGCGACATCCCCACGGGGATTACACCGCACGAACACAGCGGCAGCGGTACACCGAAAAGAGATGCCTTGAATACAGATGCCGTGTCGCGGCGTCCTATATATTTCTCGACAGTCTTCTCTGTAAAAAACACGGAAAGTATGCCGGCGATCAAAAAGCCCAGCAGGAGATACGGAGACATCTCCCCCATTATCTCCCAGAATCCCTGTAAGAACCCAATTATTGTATCCATCATCTTTTCACCCTTACATTTATAGTACATGTCAATTGTGTGACGCTTATCACCGGATTCCTTTGTGAGAAATCCGGGCTACTCCTCGACATGGCTGATTCCTTCCGTAATGATGCCGGAGATATGTTCGTCGTCCAGCGAATAGAAGACAACACGGCCCTCACGTCGATATTTGACAAGTCTTGTATTGCGCAGAATCCGCAACTGGTGCGATATAGCCGAATCGCTCATGCCTGTGATACATGCAATATCACACACACACAGTTCGTTCCCGGTGATCGCGGTCAGTATCTTAAGGCGTGTCACATCGCCGAAAACCTTGAAAAACTCGGCAAGCCGCAGAAGCGTATCCTCAGGTTTCATATTCTTCTCGACTCGCTCCACCACATCCTTATGGACGTATTTCGTTGAACATGTTTTTGCAGGTCCATCTTGCATGATTACACCTCATGTGTGAACATATATTCATGTATGGTATGTAATTCAGTCGATATTGTCAATAATCTTCCTGATTACTCCTTAAACTCATGTAGTGGTAGACCTTGGGAACGATGAAACTCTGTGTGACGTGCTCAAACCGTATTTGTTTGGGCACGAAAATGCGGCCTTTTTGGTTCCGGTTTTGCCGGGTTAGGATAATCTTTGCAAAACTTTTTTTATCATTGGGCTGATTAGTGTGACCGGACAGTAGAGAGACAGGAAAGATTTCACGCGGGAGCTTCTTATAAAATATTTACGACAGCATCCAGGAAACTCGACTGCCTGCAACCGTTTATTCTACTGCCACCTTCCGTGGCATTGATGAGCTGACATCCTGGAAAATATTTTTCAAAAAAAGTTTCGATTTCACGCAAATATATATAGTAATCTTCAGGGACGTTGACTTCTACGCCGAAATAGCCCCCGGCTTTGATCAGACGGCTCGATTTGCGGGATTGTGTGGCAGCTCCTTCCACGTGCGACCTGTCTTTGCGCACAGCATGATCCGCCCCGACAAGAATGATTGAATTGCAGCCTATATGCCGGTAGAAGTCCAGCGCTGTGATGATCACGGAACTGCTCCGGTACAGCATTCCCTCGAAACCACGTTCTCTGCCTGACGGCGGGGGAATGTCCGACGGCATTGCTACAAAACGGTTCTCCGGCGCAAAGCGGCGTACCGCCTTCATGTTCGAACCCGGGAAAAAAATCAACCCGGTTTTGTTGCTGAATGAGAAATCAAAAAAATCAGAGATTATATCAGCCGGATCAATGGTAACTACGTAATCCGGCACCAGCCCCGCATTTACCGCAGGCTTAAGAGCAGCGTCCAGGCACACTGTGACAGCATGTCCAGCAGCCAGAGCAACAAGATGCAGGTTTTTCTGCAGCGAGGGTCCCGGCGCGATCAATATCGCCGTGCGCCCCAATTGACTGCCCCTTAGCGTTTCTACCGACACTGATGCTTTTACAACTTCCTCATTCCCTGCCTGATTCTTTTGCTGAAGTCTCTGTTGGCGTGTATTTTTAGTTGAAATCCTGATGTTTCTTATATAGTAAAATATTTCTTGAGACTGTTGCTCGGACTTCGGCAATGTCCGTAAAGACGGCTCATGAATCATTACCTCAACTTCCACACCGTCATTCTCTTTCAGATATTCTGTTTCCGAAATAAATTCATTACGGATAATGTCCATAGGTCCGAGAAACAATTTTATTCTATCGTTATCTAATATGGTGGACAGATCACGAGCATGTAGCGCAGTTGCGAAGTGTTTAAGATTCAATTCTACAACGATTATTCTTGATTCGGAATGATAAAGATTCAAAGCCGCTTCTACATGATAACCAAGAGCAATACCCAGTGCCACAAGATGATTATGTTCATCGAGCTTATTTGTTGCTATCCATCTCTCAGCCTCTTTGACAGGATTCCTTGTGCTGTGAAGTGCGACTTTTCTTATTCCATCAAACCCAAAAGCCGTGGGACAATCTTGAACCGATGTTTCCACCCTCTCAAGTGGTACTTCCGAGCGCAGCTTCTTGATGATTTCATATTTCCCGGGGAAATCCGCACTGGTGAGCGCCTTAAGATTCTTTTCAAAGAAAGACATAATGGTTTCCTTTACCATTAACAATTCCTGAACCTATTGTGAAAATTATATTCTGTCGTGAGACCGTGCGAAATTGTTCGAAATAAGGCGGATGTTATTGCTTCGAGTTAAATGAATTTTAACATTTTCAATGCAATAATACAAGGAGCCAATTGCAAAATTCTGATTCGGCTGCGGTCGGCTGCAATTGCCAACAGCTGCGTTGTCGGCGCAAAATCTTCCTCGACGTACTCTGCAAGTACGTCTGCGGGAATTTTGCACCTCCGCCTTGCTTTTGGAGAATTTCGTTCGACCTCGCTTCGAACATAATTTTGCAATTGGCTCTAGTGGCGGTGAATAATATATGATAGACTTATGACTGTCGTGGCAACATATAAAGCATCAACAGGAGTTTCAGGATGAGATATTTCAAAGTAATACTGCTTTTATTTATGGTTGTAGTGATTGCGTCGGGGCCGGCGCGAGCGGCGGACAAACTGGTGATAATATCACCCCATTGGGAGGGCATCCGAACGGAGTTTACAAGGGGATTCGGGAAATGGTACGCCGCGAACCGGGGCGGAGATGTCGAGATAACCTGGCTGGACCAGGGCGGCACATCGGACGATCTGCGGTTCATCAAATCGGGTTTCTCGCGCAGTCCGGAAGGAATCGATGTAGATATTTTCTACGGTGGCGGCATCGACCCCTATATCGAACTATCCAAAGACAGTCTTTTGCAACCTTACAAACTGCCGGATAAAATCATCGGCACTATACCGAAGGACCTCAACGGAATACCGCTCTATGACAGTGAGTATCGCTGGTATGGCTCTTCACTGGCCGGATTCGGTATTCTCTACAACAAGAAACTGCTCAAAATGTACGGACTGGAAACGCCGCAGAGTTGGGTTGATCTTGCGGACCCTGATTTTTATGAACTTGTCGGTTCGAGCGACCCGCGCCACAGCGGAAGCACTCACATTATGTACGAGCTTATCCTGCAGGCTTATGGATGGGAGCGCGGCTGGGAGATTATTCTGGCTACTGGCGCGAATGTGCGGAATTTTCCCAAGAGTTCAGGCCAGATCAGCAAGGATCTAGCAGTGGGCGAAACTGCGGTTGCTCTTTCTATAGATACTTATGCGTTTTCGGCCATCGAGGACCTTGGCCCTAAACGGTTGGGATTCGTGCTGCCGCAGCAGGCGACTGTTATTACGCCGGACCCGATAGCGATGCTGAAAGGAGCGCCAAACAAGAAAGTTGCCGAAGCGTATATCGAGTTTACGATGAGCCCGGCGGGCCAGAAGATATGGCTGTACAAAAAGGGTGTGCCGGGCGGGCCGGTGGATGTGTCGCTCAACAAGATGTGTGTGCTGCCCTCGCTTTACAAAGATTATGCCGGTAAATCAAATGTTACGGTAAATCCGTTCGCGCAGAAGAAAGGTTTCACTTATGACTTCGAGAAGGGTTCGAAGAGGTGGGGACTGCTTAACGACCTTATCGGCGCTTACGTCATTGACACACACAAAGACCTGGCGGCGGCCTGGGAAAAGGTGTCGAAGAACAAGAAAAAACGCGCCGCGCTGCTCGCGCCGCCCATCACGGAAGAGGATGCCATGTCGCTTGCAGGCGAGAAGTGGTCGGATGCTGTTGTGAAAAATGAGTACATCAACAAGTGGCTCAATGAGGCAAGGAAAAGATACAGGAAGTAGCCCGGATTTCTCGAAGAAGAAAGCCGGGCTGAACTGCACAGGCGGGACGCATGTGCTGCATCTTATAATTATGACGCGGTATGAAAGGAAAATACAGGCGGTACCGGTTACGGCAAGTAGTTGTTAAAATTTTTCGTGCGGTTTTGCGGCAGTGTTGTGTTGAGGAAATATTTTATGCCGGAGAAGAGAGATATGTTGAAGAATTTCTGTTCGCGGAGCATGCGCGGGAGTAGGAGCAGGAATTTTATTATGCCGGGCACACGCGCACCCAACATGCGTGTGACAAGCTTCTCGAAGAACGGCGAGATGAGGGCGACATCGTATAAATAGTAGAGAGTTTGAAGTTTTTCCATCTGTGATGAGTGTATCTCCGGGGTGAGAACCTGTGCGCCTTCGCGGTCGTAGTTTTCGCGCAGGAGGCCTTCGGAGATGGCGTTCTCGGTGAGCCTGGTGCGAGGGATCGGCGAGAGGAAAAAGACACGTACATTGTCCGAGCGCAGGAAGCGGTTCAGGCGGACGGTTACGAGAGCGTCCTCGATGCTTTCGTTCGGCAGGGCGATCATGTTGAAGGATGTGAGATAGAGACCTTTGTCTTTTATCATGCGTGCGACGCGAAGCACCTGTCGGTCGCGGTAGGGTTTGTTGAGAGTGTCCATGCGGAGGAACTCGCGGCCGGTCTCGACGCCCATGGCGATGCCGAAACAACCGGCGCGTTTGATCGCGTCGACCATCTCTTCGTCGACTGCGTGGACGGCGGTGTTGCATGTCCAGGGCACATCGAAGCGTGCGGAGTATTCCCGGCAGAACTCGAGGACCCATTTTTTGTTGTCGGTGAAAAGGTCGTCGGAGAAATGTATGCTGCGCATGGGTGCGATGCGCTTCATCTCTTCTATCTCGTCGATAACGCGCCGGACGGATTTTCGCCTGACGTACTTTCCGTGGCCCCGGTATATCTCGCGGAATTTCGCGTTGTAGCAGAAGGAACATGCGTTGGGGCAACCGCGACCGCTGGTGAATCTCTTTATGCTGAAGTCGCGCAGGAAACGGTATTTGAAATATATGCCGCGGTCGGGCAGCGGGAGTTGGTCGAGGTCCTGGAGCAGAGGGCGCATATCGTTTCGGATTATGTCACCGTTGCGGCGGACGTGCAGGTTGGGTATGTCGTAGTAGTCTTTGCCCTGCTCGATGTGTTCGGCGAGTTCGAGGATGGGAAACTCCGCTTCGCCGACACAAACAATGTCCACGCCGCGCCGCTCGATGATCTCTGGCATGAGAAGGGGGTAGGTGCCTGCGAACACGATCGGCGCATCCACGCGCTGCTTCACTTTTCCGGCCATGTCGATAGCCTTCTTTTCGCCCCACACGTCCATGGGGATCACGATGAGCCCCGGCCTGCTTCGCTCGACTTCTCCGTAGAAATCTCTTTCGTTGTGTTCGATAAACAGGTCGCACTCGTGGCCGCGGTCTTCGAGCAGGCCCGCAACGTCGGTCACCGACAGTGATTCGTTTATTCCGTTGTCCTGTAAAAAGATTACTTTCATAAAGCGGCTCAGTTGATACGTTGCATTATTATTTTCGTGTTTCCGCTTTTTGGAGTTCGGCTATCGCCTGTTGGACGGAAAGATTTTTATTCGAGAGAATGTATGATCCGGACACGAGATAATCGGCTCCGGCGGCGACGATTTCCGGTGCGTTGTCGCCTGTTACGCCGCCGTCGACCGCGAGTATGATATCTTTGCCCGCATCGTCGATGAGTTCACGCGCCTGCTCGATTTTGGGCAGCATCGCCTTGATGAATTTCTGGCCGCCGAATCCGGGATTAACCGTCATAATCATTATAAGATCGACCTTGTCGATTACCCATTGCAGCGAGGCGAGTGGAGTTGCCGGATTGAGGGCTACGCCTGTTTTTATGCCGGTTTCCATTATCTGCTGGAGCGTGCCGTCGAGATGGTCCGTCGATTCGGGATGTACGCAAATATTGTTGACATTCTCGACGGCATAGTCTTTGATGAAACGCTCGGGGCGGTCGATCATAAGATGCACGTCCATGGGCAGTGGAACGGATTCGGCGATCGACTGTACGAAGGCCTGCCCGATGGTGATGTTGTTTACAAAACTGCCGTCCATGACATCCACGTGCAGTGTGTCCGCACCGCATTTTTTAAGTTCTTCAGCGTCTTTCTCGAGGTTGTAGAAATCCGCGCTGAGTATCGATGGTGAAATTATGAGTTTTTTCATTCCGGTCCTGTCTCTCCTGCGTATTGTGGCGTGGTGTGACGACCGCGCTGTTGATAACGGGCTGAAGATTACAGTGTCGCTTCCTTGGCGAGGAACCCATCGATGTAGACTTTAACATTAGTGACGCCGAAGCCGGAAACACTGACTTTGAACTTGTCGCCGGGCTCGTGGATTTTCCGGTAGACCTCGCGGCTGCCTTCCTGGTCGAAAACAATAACGATGACTTCCTGGACCTTCTCTTCTTCAGATATCTTCATGGTGACATCGCCTTTGACCTCGATGAGGCTTGTCGTCCGGGGTCTTTCGGCGGCGTATAGGATTACTTTCTGATCGGGGTCGATGCGTGTACCTTCGAGAACGTTCTGGGCTACGATGTAACCGGCCAGGCCTGCGCCTGTTTCCATTTTCTTGATCGTAACGGAAACGATGTCGTTCATTTTCAGAATCTGACGCGCTTCACTTACGGGAAGGTCCGTGACGCGCGGCATGGTGATCATTTGAGGAGATTTTCCGAGGCTGACGACAAGATTGATTTTTTGGCCTTTGAACCTGTCCTCGCCGGGTTCGGGCGCCTGTGAGAGCACGTAGCCTTCGGCATGGCGCTCGTTGTATTCCTTGCGGATTTCACCGACTTCGAAACCCGCTTTTTCTATGATAAGGCGTGCGTCCTCGCTCGTGAGGCTGGTTACTTTAGGCACCGATAATTTCTGTTCGCCCTCGCTGAAAATGAGTTCGACTTTTCGACCGGCTTTCACGTTTGACCCTGCCGGTGGTGTCTGGCTGATGATGTAGCCTTCAGCTACTTCCCTGCTGAATTGCGATCCGGTCACCTCGGGGACAAGGTCCTTGTTACCGAGGAGAGCCTTTGCCTCGACAATGCTTTTGCCGACGACAGAAGGAACGATAACCGCGTCGCCCGGTGAACCCTCGATGCCGAGGTAGCCGACGATCATCTTTACGCCGAAAACGATAAGTGCGACCAGAATACCGAAAGAGACCAGAAAAGCGATAAAACCGGCAGGCAGTTTCCCGGCTGGTTTCTTTGGCGTGGTTTCCTTTTCTGCTGTTGACTCGGGCATATAGCCGTCCTTGCTGCTTGTAGTCTGCCGGTCACTTTCTCCAATAAACGAGCTGGTCTGAGTTTTTTGAGAAGAAATAAGGTTCTTTTTCCTTTTTTCTTCGATTATCCTGTTGAGCGATTGTGTCCCATCGTCATGGATGCCGCCTGATTGTTGTTCGCGCTCCGCTTTTCTGGCTTCGGCCATGGCGCGGGCGAGCGAAGTGCGACACAAATGAAGTTCGGACAGAAGTTTCTCCGCGTTTTTATATCTGGCGCCCGGGTCCCTTTTTAAGCATTTGATTATTACGGAATCGAGAAGCCTCGGTATCTGTGAATTGTGTTCCCGCGGACTTTTGATTTCCCATGGACTTTTTTCCAGCGCTTTTGAGATAGACTCTTCCCTGTTGAAGGGTGTCAGGCCGGTGAGGAGTTCGTAGAGGATAACGCCGATGGAAAAGACGTCTGCCTGTGTTGAAGCTTTTTCGCCGGCCAGAACTTCAGGAGCACAGTAGCGGACATCTCTGCCCTGGAACTCCTTGTTTGTCGTCAGGCTGCCTGTGAGGTCGGCGAGATAATAGAAGTCGCCGACTTTCAGGGAGAGGTCGCCGGCGACCGTGACGGATTCAGGTGTCAGCAGTCCGTGGACCACACCCTTTTTGTGCGCGAAGGCCAAGGCTTCTGCTATCTTAATGCCCTGGCCGAGTGCGTTCATCGAATTTATGGCACCGCCGGCCTGCGCGAGAACATCGCTGAGAACCGCGCCGTCGAAATATTCTTCGACGCAGTATATTGAATCTTCGGTCTTGCCGTAATCGCGTAGTGAAATGATTCCGCTGTGGCGTAACGAAGCGATCACCGCCAGGTTGGGGCTGAGCCTGTCGAACGTAGTGTCCGGCTCGAAAAGCTCGCTTCTAAGAAGTTTGACGAGCAGCCTCTGGTCCGTGTCCACAAGCCGCGCAACATATACATCGTAGAACCGCTGCCTGCGGATCTTTTCAATTATCTGATATTTGTTTCCGAGTGTTTTACCTTCCATAGTCTTTAATAAGCAACTATCCCCGGCTTTCAAAAGTATTATATTTTAACTCTATTATCATGAATTAACCACTATTTTTCAAATAGACCGCCCGCCTGTCGCAAACGACAGGCGGCCCCTCCGGGCGCGCATGTAAAAAGCGCCGGTTTTGAGACCGGCGCTTTTTTGTTTCGAGTTTATAATTGTTGACCGATCACTTCCGCGCCGATTGCAAAATAGGCTTCTGCTGCAATAATCGGCTCTTCCGTTATTCCTTTGAGTCGGGAATGTCGGGCGGGGGCGGAGGTGTTTTTTCCGCAGACGGCGCGGCGTTGCCCGCGGGCGGCGGCGGTGTGAGGTCCGCGGGAGGTGTGACTGCCGCGGGGGCCGTTTCTGAAATCTTTGCAAGATTTTCTTCCAGAATCTTGAGATGCTTGTTGGCCTTGTATTCCTCGATTTTAGCCTCGACCGCTTTTCGGCCCTGGGTCCTCATGAGAATGCCCCGTATCTGCTGTTTCGAATCCTCGAATGATTTCATGCCGGTTTCAGTTTTGTCTTCCAACCGTATAATGTGCCACCCGAACATAGTCTTGAACGGTTCGCTGACTTCGCCGGGTTTTAGCGAAAACGCTACGTCCTCGAATTCGGGGACCATAACACCGCGGTCAAACCAACCCAGGTCGCCGCCGTTCTTGGCACTTCCTTCGTCGATCGATTTTTCTTTGGCCATTTCCGCGAACTTTTCGGGCGAATCCTTCACCTGCTTATATATTTCTTTGGCTTCGGCTTCATCTTTGACGAGAATGTGTGCCGCTTTCACCTTGGATTTATCGAATTGCTTTTTATTGTCCTCGTAATACTTTTTCATGTCTTCTTCCGTGATGACCGGGTTGTCCATCAGCGGCTGAAGTTCCTTCTGGAAAACTTCCTGGGAAAGTATATTATTGTCGAGGATTTCCAGCATGGCCCTGACGTCTTTTTCTTTGTCGAAGCCCTTGTCTCTTGCTACAGAAGCGAGAACAGAACGCTCGGCGATAGTATTAACGAGCTGTTTGATGCCGGAGGGCGTTTGATACTGGGCTCTTTCCTTCTGGGGCATTTTTCCAAGAAGAAACTTAACTTCTTCGACAGTAATCATGCCGCCGTCATATTCAACGAGCGGGGTGCCGTCTTTTTTGACGGCGGTGTTGCCTTCCGGCCCGGACTTTGAGTTGCGGCCTGTTCCGGCGCAGCCGGTGAGGACAACAGCGCATAGCGCGAAACAAATGGAAACACGGCAAAACAGCTTAACAGCAGACATAAGTCCTCCAATGATGTTTACAACGCTGAAATGAGAAGCGGTGCAAAGCGGTTTAATTTAATTGTGTCAGCCTCTCCATGGGGCTGATGATGCTGGTGATCTTGATGCCGAAGTTCTCGTCTACGACAACAACTTCGCCTTTGGCAACGAGTCTGCTGTTGACAAGAATGTTGATGGGTTCCCCGGACATGCGGTTGAGCTCGACGATGGAGCCCGGGCCGAGTTCGAGAATTTTTTGAATCGGCATCTGTGCCCGCCCAAGCTCGACAATGATCTGCAAGGGAACATCGAGAAGCACCTCGATATTCTTCTGGGAGAATTCGGCCATAACCGATGGAGCGTTCGATGTCGAAGCCGCAGCAGGTTCAGCCGCCGGGGCTGCCTCACCCAGATCGCCCATGTCGTCGGCAGGCGAGTCGTCAAGCATAGCCGCGAGGTCGTCGGCCGCGTCGTCATCGCCCAGACCACCGAGGTCCATATCGTCTCCGTTCATATCGTCTCCGCCCATACCGGCGTCGTCGCTGCTCACGTCTCCAATGTCGCCGATATCATCAAGACCGAGATCACCGAGGTCGTCTCCGCCGACGGCTGCTTCAGGTTCAGCAACTGCGTCAACAGCGGCAGTCTCCTCCGGCGCTTCTTCTGTCGGGTCTCCTACATCCGCCAACAGTGCGTCAATTTCATCCTGGTTCAGTGTCGGATCACTCATCCCGGTGTTCCTCTCTTTCGCGCATTAAAAAAAATCATCTAAAGTATTGCCTGTATCTTATTGCTCCGGTAAGATGATTGTAACATTTTACAGTGATAGTTCTAATAAGTAAAGAGTTTTTTGTCACATTATTATGGAGCCGATTGTAAGATTATGTCCTGTTGCGTCCGGCTACAATTGCCCCGTACATCGTTGACGGCGAAAAAACTTTCTCAAAGTGCACCGAGAATGCCCCTGTGTGGATTTTTGTCTCTTCTCTGTCCGGAACAATTTCTCTCGGCCTCGCAACAAGCATTATTTTGCAATTGGCTCTCATGTAAAACGCATGAATTCAATAGACTCTATGGAATAGTGTAACATTATAACGTGGATATTAAAGAGGTACTACAAAAAGCAGTCCGTGCCGGCGCGTCGGATATTCATTTTGTACGCGGCATGCCGCCCATGTTAAGGATCAACGGCAGGCTCGTGCCGATGGATGCCGAGAAACTCGAGTGGGATGCCATCAAGCGTCTGTTGTTTCCCCTGCTCACAGACGAACAGAAGCATCGTTTCGCCAATGAGAAAGAGCTTGACTTTTCTTATGGTATCGAGGAAGCGCGGTTCCGCGTAAACATATTCAACGACAATTTCGGCGTGGCCGCGACGATGCGCGTCATTCCCGTCCGGCCCCCGGATATGAAGTCCATACTCATGCCGCCTGTGGGCTACAAGCTGGCCCGCCTCAAACGCGGCCTCGTTCTGGTGACAGGTCCCACGGCAAGCGGGAAGTCCACTACTCTTTCCGCCATCGTCGATCTCATCAACACCGAGCGGCATGCCCACATTATCACAATTGAAGACCCCATCGAATTTGTTTTCGAGAATAAAAACAGCATCATCCACCAGCGCGCCGTCGGACTCCACACCGATTCTTTCACCACAGGCCTGAGGTCGGTGCTGCGCGAAGACCCCGACGTATTGCTCGTCGGTGAGATGCGCGACATGGAAACTATGATGGCCGCTGTCACCATCGCTGAAACCGGCCCTCTCGTGCTCGCCACTCTACACACTGTCAACGCGGCACAGAGCATCGGCCGCATCGTCGAAGTTTTTCCCTCCTACCAGCAACAGCAGATACGTTACCAGTTGTCTGTGACACTGCGCGGCGTGATTTCACAGCAGCTTGTGCCGCGTCGCGACAAACCCGCCCGCATCGCCGCGCGCGAAATCATGATCGTAACCAACCCCATCAAAAAACTTATTCGCGACGGTCGGCTCCACCGCATCGAGGAAGCCATAAAAGCCGGTGCCGAACTGGGTATGGTCTCGATGGACGACACGCTTCTCTTCTATTGCAAAAAGGGCATAATACATAAGGAAGAAGCAATCGCGCGTGCGACAGACCCGGAAACTATGGCCGCCGCGCTCAGGGAGTGATCAACGATGGACCTTTCCTCAGTCGAACTTTTCAGGGATTTCAAACCGGGCGAGATCGAGAAATTTGTTCCCGCCATCTCGGAACTGCATCTCAAGCAGGGCGATATTCTTTTCAACGAGGGCGACCCCGGCGACTCCCTTTTTATCGTCTACGAAGGCGCAATAAGGATTTTCAAAGTCATCGACACCGACACAGGCGAAGAAAAATCCCTGGCTCTGCTCGAAGCCGGCACATACCTTGGCGAGATGACTATCATGGACGGCACCCCGCGCTCGGCCTCGGCGAAAGCCGACATAGATTCCATCGTTCTGCGCGTCACACGCGCTGACTTTATAAACCTCATGAGATCATTCCCGCAGGGCATCATACGCCTCTTCACTTCCTTCCTCTCCGTGATCTCCAACAGGCTTCGCGCCACCAACGACGAACTCGTCGTCCTCTACGACGTCGGTCGCATAATAAGCAACTCTCCACCACTCGACGAAATGCTCACAGAAATAATGAATTCGATCATCCGCGTAGTGAACGTCGACACCGGCATCGTATTCGTTCTGAACGAGTTCACCGAAAAACTCGAAGTGCGCCATGCCGTCGGAAAAGACACGATGCAATTAATGGCACTTAAATGCAACCGCGACGAAGGTATCGTCTGCGAGGCCATGGCGCGCAACGAAGTGCTCGCCGTCGAGGACTTCGACTCCGACCCTGACTATGCAAAGGTGAAAAGATTCGGATACGAAAGGCCGGAAATGCTCATCGCGCCGCTCTCAAGGCGCGGCAACGCATTCGGCGCGATACTCCTCGCGGACAAAAGCGACGGCAAACCATTCACGACAGCCAACGTGAACCTTGTCGGCGCAGTCGCCAACCAGGCGTCCGCCGCGATGGAAGCGGCCCTCTTCCACAAAGACCGCGCCGCAAGAGAACAATTTGATCGTAAACATATCCAGTTCTGAATCTTCTTCACTGGACTTGTGCGTTTTCATTAAAGGTAGTGCCATGTCAACAAAGAAAAGATGCAAGATGGGGTAGCGTAAAAACAATAAAAGGGCGGGGTCACCGTACCCCGCCTCAATGCAATAGAACATGCGTTATCGCGATTTTATTATAAAATATCAAGCATAATATTCAGTTGAAGAGTCATTATAGCATTGCGGACAAGGAGCGGCATTATGGAGAAAACGCGCGGTTTCTGGGATAGCCGGATGGCTTTTGTCATGGCGGCGGTCGGGTCGGCGGTCGGACTCGGCAATATCTGGAGGTTCCCTTACGTCTGCTATAAAAACGGTGGCGGAGCGTTCCTTATTCCATATCTTATTGCGCTGTTCACCGCGGGAGTGCCGCTGCTGATCCTCGAGTTCGGACTCGGCCACAGGGCGCAGCTTGCAGCGCCCGCGGCCTTTGCGAAGATACGCAAACAGTATGAATGGATCGGCTGGGTGTCAGTGATTGTCGGTCTCATCGTGATGACTTATTACGGTGTGGTGATGGGCTGGTGTTTCAATTTCCTTTACCATTCATTCACACTCGGCTGGGGGCAGGATACGAACGCTTTCTTCTTCAAGAACGTACTCCAGCTTTCGGGAGGGATAGGCGAAATCGGGCCGCCGGTATGGCACATCGTGCTGGGGCTGTTCCTGTGCTGGCTCTTTGTTTTTCTGTGTATCTACAAAGGTGTGAAATCGGTCGGCAAAGTCGTTATGTACACTGTGCCGCTGCCGGTAATTATCCTGATACTTTTTGTAGTGCGGGGCGTCACGCTTCCCGGCGCGGCGGAGGGCCTTCAGTATTTTCTCACACCCGATTTCAATGTTCTCAAAGACCCCGCCGTGTGGCTTGCCGCATACGGACAGGTGTTTTTCTCGCTGTCCATCGGATTCGGTGTAATGATCGCTTATGCCAGTTATCTGCCTGAAGACAGCGACATCACAAATAATGCCTTCATCACAAGTTTTGCCGATGCCGGGATAAGTTTTCTCGCGGGTCTCGCTGTGTTTTCGACACTTGGTTTTCTCGCGGTTCAACAGGGGCAGCCTGTCGAAAGTGTCGTTGCAAGCGGCCCCGGACTGGCTTTTGTCACTTATCCGACGATCATAAACAATCTTCCCCTGGCGCCGCAGGTGTTCGGGGTCTTGTTTTTCATTCTGCTCCTGACGCTGGGCATCGACTCGGCATTCTCGCTGGTCGAGGCCGGTGTGGCGGGCATCATAGATAAATGGAAGTTCCCCCGTGTCGCGGTCAACGCCGGCGTTTCTTTTATCGCATTTCTGATTGGTGTCGTCTATGCCACGAAGGGCGGCCTCTACTGGCTGGACATTGTCGATCACTACCTCACGAGTTTCGGGCTTACGATGATAGGGTTGCTGGAGTGCATCATAATCGGTTATGTGCTCGGCGCGCGCAAGGTGCGCGAACACGTGAACAAGACCAGTGAAATAAAGATCGGTTACTGGTGGGACGTCTGCATCATGTATATTACACCGGGAGTGCTGGTTTTCATGTTTATGCGCTCCGCATACCTGGCCCTCAACAGTGCTTACGAGGGCTACCCTGCCTGGGCGCAGTTCGCAGGTGGCTGGGGGCTGATACTGCTGCTGACCGGGTTCGGCGTCCTGCTGGCAAAGGATATGCGATGGATTGCCAGGGCACTGACCGCCGGTGCTCTTATTGCTGTATTCGCCGGCATGACATATTGGATCGGCACAGGCGTAAAAATAAATCTGCCGCCCAACGCCGTGGCGATGCTTATCCTGGCTTCGACCGTACTCTTCGGAGGTCTGGCCTGGTGCCTTTCCATCGCGGCTTCGTCGGGCAATAAAACTAAGAAAGACATAAATAAATGATTCGTGTGTAATAAGTCGGAGATGACAAATGTCAACCAACAATGATCGACTATAACGAACGTTCGTTCAGCATTTTAAAGCATCCTGACCGACTTTGACAAAAACATTGTTTTGAAAATGACTTATTACACACGAATCAAATAAATGAGCAATTGCAGCCGGAAGTAGTAGAACTGAATTTCGCAGTTGGCTAAAATAAGTAATTTCGCAGTTGGCTCAAGTGAAGAATTCCCCCGGGAACACAATCCGCATTGTGACTGCCGATAGATTTGTGACTGCGGCACGATATACTATAATCAATACAAATACTGCCGATTTTCCGGATTTCTTTGTGAGAAAATCCGGGTTAGGAGTCTGAGTTTGTGAGTGACGATCCGGAAGACAGGATAGAGGGCGCGATTATGGGGATGGCGGTCGGTGACGCGCTGGGCGCGTCGATAGATAAGGCCAAACCGGGCGCCTTGAGTAATGCCTGCAAGCGTGTGACAACTTATGTCGATCCGGAAAAGGTGTTCGGCAGACAGAAGCTTTATAAGTGGCGAAAACCGGGATTGTATTCGTCCAATACGCAGCAGGCGCTGGTGGTGCTGGACTCGCTGCTCCAGGACCGATGCCTGAGACCGGAGAAGGTCGGCAGGCGCATGGCGGAACTCGCGAAGGGCGCCGAGTTCAGGTCGGGTGTGTATCGAGGTTGCGGCAGGAGTTTGAGCCTGTCGCTGACCGATCTGCGGCAGGGCGTGAACTGGGACGCGTGCGGACGCAACAGTCCGTGCAACGAGGCGGCTGCCCGTGTGGTGCCCATTGCGCTGTATTACCGGGAAAATGAGGACGAGATGGTCGATGCCGCCGCACGAGCGGCGCTGATCACGCACAGGAACCCGATCGCGGTGTCGTCCGCCTGCGCTGTGGCGTTGCTTGTGCGCAGGATGATGTTTTTAGAGGAAATACTACCCGGCGAGGGTGCCCTGCTCATGACCGGTCTCGCTGCCGACTGCCGCAAACACGAAGTGGTTGTCGGCGACCGCTATGCGAATATGTTTTTCGATGGATACCGGGACTTGCTGCATCTTTTCAGCGACGCGCTGGCCGGGGTTGCGGACCGTTTCGGTTCGGGACCCGTAAGTGTCGGAGCATGGATAGCGAAAAATGCTGATCCGCACGCGGCCAACACGGTGAAGCGCCCGACGCTGGATATTGCGCTGGCATCGGTCGTGTATGCGATTTATCTTTCATTGCTGAAATGCGATTGTTATGAAGACGCTGTGCTGGAGGTGGTGAATGCGGGCGGCGAGACAGCCGCGATGGGGGCGATAGCGGGCGCGGCGGCGGGTGCGCTGCATGGCACTGCCGGTCTGCCGGACAGGTTTACCTCGCGGCTTGCAAACAGGAAACAACTAAAGGTGCGCGCCCGGTCGCTGGCAGCGCGAAAGTGGAATAAAGGCAGGATCGAAAGCCTGTATGAAATGGAATACGGTCTGACCGGACGTGAACATGACGAGCGGCTGGCGCGAATGCGCAGGGCGGGTGTCGAGTTTCCGGAGAAGAAGAAAACACGGAAGATGTCCGCGCCGCAACCGATTGCGGAAAAATACGACGCAAAGAAATTCCGTCGGCAACAACGCCGCATGAAAGAGTGGGCTCGTTACCTGCCGCCGGAAGATAATTATTGAAACGCGGTGAACACAGGGCGTTCAGCCTTTGGAGCCGTTTGCAAAAGGCTGTTCTACTGCGGTTGGCTGCAATTGTCCGGAGCTGCGTTGCCGCCGCGAAATCTCTGCGAGTACGTCTGCTTACCCGGATTTTTCATCACTTCCCACAGGGACCTTCCCCCTTATCGTTTCCAGGGTGGGTCCTGGGAACGACAAGGGACACTGTGTTTCTCGACACTTGCCGTTAACACAAATTGACATCATTGTGCCGTTACGCATATACTATTATAAATAATAATGGACCAGAAGATATTATTATCCGGAGGCATACAATGAATTGCCAATCATGCGGTAGAGCCCTGGCGGACACGGCGAAGTTCTGTCCGGGATGCGGAACAAAGGTGGAACAGACAGGCGCAAGCGCGGCGCAGGCGGCCACGCAACAGCCTTATGCACAGGCTCCTCAGCCTGCACCGCCACAGGCGGCCCCACCGCAACAGCAGTTCCCCCAGCCTCCGCAACAACAACCACTACCGATGCAACAGCAGCCTGCCCCGCAGATGCCTGTACCCGGCGGCGCGCAGCAGGGCATACTCGGCAAACGCATCCTGGCTTATCTTATCGACGGGTTACTTATGATGGTAGTGTGTTTAATTCCGATTCTTGGATGGATTGCAGTTGTGGTTTACGGATTGGTAAAAGACGCACTCTTCGATGGCCGCAGCCTCGGCAAAAAGGCAATGGGTATCAGGGTAATCAACCTTGAAACCGGCCAGCCGGCGGATTTCAAGGATTCGATCCTCAGAAATATCGTGTATTTTATTCCGTTTTTCACCATAGTGGAACTCATTATATTGATATCGCGTAGCGGAGAATCGCGACTGGGCGACGACTGGTTCAAGACAAAGGTTATTCTGGCCCCATAGTTCGCTGTAAGCGACAAAGCGTTGTCGATAATAACATAAACCAGGCTGATTTCGCTCGACCTCGCCTCGAACATAATTAAAAAACCGCCCCTCGAGTATATGTTTTAGAAAATAATTACGATTCCCTTATTGACACAAACAAGAGTGCTGCTATAATTATACCGCTTAGACCGACCGTTCGGTCGGTTTTTGCGAGAGGTTTGTTCATGTGTGGTTTGCGCCTGACAACGAAAGTGTTTAAAGCATATAACCGGAGGACGCATAAAATGTGCGAAAGACGTTTACTCCAGAAAAATGAAAACGGCAGGCAGGGGATAATGTCGTCATCTGCATCGGGTTTGCGACGCATAGCGCCTGTTGCTTTGCTATCGCTTTTGTTTTTGTGTGCGGCAAACCCCGCGGGCGCGGATACGAATGCGGAAAAGTCGACCGGGGCAGTGCAATGCCCGTCGGAGATCAGCCTCGACAACGGCACTCTCGAAGGTAAATCGCTATCTCTCGCGGATGCTGTCGATATCGCCGTCGCACAGAGCAGGACGCTGAAGGCGAGTGTCAACAAGCTCGAAGCATCATGGGAAAAAGTTTCCGAAACAAAAAAGCAGTTCGGACTGAATATGAAAGTGGAAGCTAATTACCAGAGGGTGCATGACCCGACTTCATTTGCTATGCCGTACACCTATTACGATGTGGCACCGATATACATCCCCGGCGTGTTGCCGCAGCCGTGGGACCTCCCGGATAATCTAAAAGACGAGTCGATGTATACCATCACTGATCCGGCGCCGAAGTTCGGTTTTCTTTCGGCGGAGATAAACCAGAACTGGCAACATGGTGCGGAACTGAAGATAAGCAAGCCACTGTTGACATTCGGAAAGAAAAGGAAGGCCGTAGCGGCCGCCAGAAGTGACAGCGAAGTGAAAGAGCTGGACGTGGAACTCGAGCGCAGGAAGTTGATGCTGAATGTCAGGAAGTCGTTCTACCAGGTTTTGCTGGCCGAAAGGGCGGTCGAGGCACAGGAAGAATCTGTCGAGAGAGCCCGTGCGCATGTCGAGGCGGCCAACAGCAGATTCAACGCGGGGGTTGTGCCGAAACTCAATGTTATCCGCGCGCGCAGCGACCTCGAACAGGCAAAAGAAAAACTTATCATGACGAACAAAGGACACGCGTTGTCGATTATGTCTTTCAATAATCTCCTGGGATTCCCCGTGAGCAGAAAAACGGAATTGAACGACGAAAGCGCTTACAGGCGGATGAACCTCAAGCCGCTGGATTTCTATTACGCGCTTGCTTTCGTGTCGCGACCTGAGATCAAGCAGATCGAGCTGGCGCAGAATGCAACGGAACTCGCCGCCGAGCTCGAAGAGAAGAAAGCTGTATTTTCACTTGCCGGCACCTGGACATTTCACAACCGCGGCAGCACATTCGCCTCGCAGGATGCCTGGCGCGCTATCATCGCAGGCGAGATACCTGTTTTTGACAACGGTCTCGCCTCCGCGAAAAAAGCACAGGTCCTCAAGCGCCGTGAAAACCTGAATCTCTCCGAAACGGACCTTCGGGAAGGTATCCAGTTGCAGGTAAAATCCGCATACCTTGATGTGATCGAAGCAAACCAGCGAATTGAATCTTCCGAAGTAATTCTTGAAATAGCAGACGAGGCGTACAGGATGGCGGATATTGGGTTCAAAGAAGGTGTTACGGCGCAGATAGACCTGATAGATGCCGAACACACGCTCACGCAGGCACGCCTCAACAGTGCGAAAGCTTATTTCGACTACGAAACCGCCAAAGCACAACTGGCATATTCCTGCGGTGTCGATTCGCTGGAGGATTATGTCAATGAATGAGCCAATTGAAAAATTCAGTTCTACTGCTTCCGGCTGCAATTGCTCCGAGCCGCGTTATCGGCGCGAAACCGTCCTCGACGTACTATATAGTACGCCTGCGGGGATTTCGCGTCTCTGCCTTGCTCGGAATAATATCGTTCGGACTCGTCACAAACGTAATTTTGCAATTGGCTCGAATGAATACATATATGGAATTACGAACTTTTGCAAAACGGTTCTGAATGGGGAGAATGCAGCTATGAAACGAATTGCCGCAATAATGTTGATAATGTTCGCGGTCGCCGCCGTCGCAGGCTGCGCCGGGAAAAAGGATGAAGAAGATAACAATCTCTCGATCCAGCAGATACAGGAACAGGAAGGGAAACCGGTCAAAGTTGTAATAGCGAAAAGTATGCTGCTGCCTGTTACGATCACAATGAGCGGCACGGTGGAAGCACCCGACGAAGTGAATGTGACTCCGAAGGTCGGAGGCGAGATCATAGCGATATACAAAGACAAAGGCGAGAGTGTCCGAAAGGGAGAGGCGCTTTTGCAGATAGAGAAAAAGGACTACGAACTGGGTTACCGGCGTGCGAAGGCTGCTTATGAACAGGCGAAAAACGGTCTCGAAATGGCAATAACGGGTGCAAGGTCCGAGGAACTTGTCCAGGTGAAGGCAAAGAAAGAGTATGACTGCAAGAACTTCCAGCGGCTTAAAGACCTGTACGATAAAGGTGTCGCTGCGAAGCAACAACTCGACGGTGCTGAAACAGCCTGCATCGCGTCGAGGAAAAGCCTCGAGATGGCGGTCACCGGCGCGAGACCCGAACAGATAAAAGTTATCGAGGCGCAGGTGGAACAGGCGAGAGCGGCTATGGATTCGGCAAAGCTTATGCTCGACCGCACAACGGTTGTTTCTCCCGTGGACGGTGTGATCTCATATAAGTTCGCTGTTCTGGGCCAGGGCGCCGGCACCAGGGACGCAATTTTTCAAATACTCAAATCCGGCCCGAAAAAAGTTGTGTTCACTGTCAACGAGGCGGATCAAAACCGGATAAAAACAGGCGACATCATCACCTTCACCACCGACGCTGTCGAAAACACCGAGTTTAAAGCGAAAATCACTTATGTCAGCAACCATGTCAGGAAAATGACGCGCGAAGCCGAAGTCGAAGCTGTCATAATCGACGAACCGGTGGAACTCTCCCCCGGCTCTTTTGTAGAAGGCCGGATCATGCTTGGAACAAAAAACGAATTCGCGGTTCCTTACAAGGCGCTGCTCGACAACAGGTACTTGATAACCGTTGTCGGCGAAACAGCGAAGCAGAAACTCTGCAACGGAACACAGCGGGTTTCCGATTTTGTTGTAATCACAGACGGGTGCATCGTTCCGGGCGACATGGTTGTCATCGAGGGCCAGAGCATCCTTGAAGAGGGCGATAAAGTCAGCATCGAGGCGACGCAGGACTACTGAAGCAGCGTATAGCCGGGGCAGGGCGTATGCGGATTTATTAACCCGCATATTTCACCAGCGCGGTTAAGTGAAGAAACACAGAAGAAGTAGACTGAAGAAAAGGAACATTGCGGAATGAATCTCGCGGATGTATCGATACGCAGGCCGGTTTTTATAACGATGATAATCATGGCGGTTGTCATTCTGGGTCTGACCGCCATACAGAAACTGCCGGTCGAACTGTTTCCCGAAGCCGATATCCCCTATGTGATGGTAGTTACCATATATCCGGGCGCGTCGCCCGAGGAAGTGGACCTCCAGGTCACCGACAAACTTGAAGATGAGCTGTCTTCACTCAGCGACTTGAAAAAGTATTACAGCACGTCCGGCGAAAGCATGTCGAACATCATGATGGAGTTCCACATGGGTGTCGACCTCGACGCGAAAGTCAACGAAATCCGCGACAAAATAGACCTTGTTATAAATGATCTGCCCGACGATGCCGAGGACCCTTTCATCCAGCAGATCGACCCGACGGCGTTCCCGATTCTTTTCGCCGCTGTCTCCGCCCCGCGATCCGAGCTCGAAGTGCGAAAAGCTGTAGACGACATTGTCTCGAAACAACTCGAGAAGATAAACGGTGTCGCCAATGTGGGTGTCTCCGGCGGACAGGAGCGGGAGATACAAGTCAACGTGAACCGCGACAAGCTGATCGGCTACAACCTTTCCATACTGCAGGTGGTGCAGGCGCTGGGCCGGGACAACATCGACTTTCCCGCCGGAAAAATCAAAAAAGGCACAGATGAAAGTATCGTGCGGCTTATGGGCGAGTACCGCACGGTCGACGAAATAAAAGACGTGGAAATCGCCGGCCCGATGGGGCTTGTGAAGATCGGTGACATCGCAACAGTTGTCGATTCCGTAAAAGACACAACTAAATACTCGCGCCTGAATTCCGAAAACGCCGTGACGATGGAAATCATAAAACAAAGCGGCGCGAACACGGTCGAGGTTGCCGCCGACACAAAAAAAGCGTTGAAAACACTCGTGGGCAAATACCTGCCGGACGACTACATCGTCAGGGTGACGATGGATATGTCCCACTTCGTCGTAAACGCGCTTGCAGAGGTGAAAACGAGCCTGCTCTACGGCGGCCTCTTCGCCACCCTGATGATATTCCTCTTCCTCAAAGACCTCCGCAGCACGTTCATTATCTTCCTTGCGCTTCCAACAGCCATCATCGGCACATTCATGCCGATATATGTCGCGGGTTTCACCATCAACTTCATGTCCCTGATGGGCCTGTCGATCGCTGTGGGTACGCTCGTGGATAATTCCGTCGTTGTGCTCGAAAACATATACCGGCACCTCGAGATGGGGAAACCGCCTGCACAGGCGGCGGCCGACGGCGTGAAACAGGTCGGTCTTGCCGTTATCGCTTCCGGTTCGACCAATATTTGCGTGTTCATCCCGGTAGCGTTCATGACCGGCATGACCGGGCAGTTCTTCAAGCAGTTCGGCTTCTCTGTTGTATTCGCCACG
This sequence comes from bacterium, assembly GCA_024278215.1. Classification (GTDB taxonomy): domain Bacteria; phylum UBP15; class UBA6099; order UBA6099; family JAJRTR01; genus JAJRTR01. The sequence continues at coordinate 17,248 of JAJRTR010000167.1, read as the reverse complement.
ATATTCGCCATCTTCATCGCTTTCACGCTGACACCGGCGCTATCCGCCCGGATGTTCAAGCAGCTCAAGGACGAAAACGGGGAGAAGATCAAAACCGGGCAGTCGTTCATCATGAAGATGCTCGGCGTCATTTTCTTCCCGTTCACCGCCGTTTTCAGGTATCTCCTGTTTCCGGTTTTCGACTTCTTTATGGGTCGTGTTCAGCGGTCATACCCGGCGATACTAAGGGCCAACATAAAGCTCTGGCCGGTTACGATCATAGTTATCACCGGTATCTTTCTGGCAACACTTAAATTCGTGTTTCCACTCGTTAAGCAGGAATACGTTCCGTCCACCGATCAGGGCGAGATATATGTTCTTCTCGACATGCCCGCCTATTCTTCTCTCGACGACACAAACAATGCAATTAAAGACATGGAAGAATTCGTAAAAACGATCCCGGAAGTCGAAACATATACGGGCATCGCGGGGCAGGACCTGAAGGGAAGCATGTCTCAAAAAGCGCCCACAAAGGGCTACATGACGATAAATCTTGTCGGTTTTGCCGACAGGGACCGAAGCACGGACGACATCATCAGCCTGCTGAGACATCACGCCGCAACTATTCCCGACGCCACTTTCCAGATCGTGCAGGCCAACATGGGAGGCCCGCCGGGTCAGCTTCCGCTCGAAGTCGACATCATGGGCCCGGACATGGAAACGCTGGTGGCTCTTTCGGAAAAAATCGAGAATATAGTCAAGGCGACTCCCGGCGCGCAGGATGTCAACAGTTCTTATGAAACGGGAAAATCCGAAATCAGGGTTATTCCCGACAAAGAGAAAATGGCGCGGATGGGGCTGGATGTCGCGACTGTCGGCATGACGATGCGCGCTTCGCTCGAAGGAGACGACTCGGTCAAATATCGTGTCGGCGGCGACGAATACGACATACGTGTCAGGTTCGACGGCGAAAACAGGCAAACGGTGGAAGATGTTAAAAACATTCCCATCATGACGAAGCGGGGCGCTGTCAGGCTGTCGAATGTAGCGCGGGTCGAACAGGACCTCGGCTACGCGACGCTCAGGCGCAAGGACGGTGTGCCGCTCATCAAGCTCGAAGGCGCGCTCGGCGACAAGACAATCAACGAAGTCGTGAACTCCATTAAAGCCGGCATAAAAAAGATGGGGTTGCCGAAAGGATACACTGTCGAGTATGAAGGCGAGTACTCGCAGATGTCCGAGATGGGCGCCGAAATGGGCACGGCTATGTTGCTCGCCCTGATATTTATTTACATGGTCATGGCCGCGCAGTTCGAGTCGTTTCTCCAGCCGCTGGTCGTTATGTTCACGCTCCCGCTTACATTCATCGGCGTGGTGTGGTCGCTTTATCTCTCGAACAATACATTCAATATGATGTCCCAGATCGGCATAGTACTTCTTATCGGAATAGTGGTGAACAACGGAATTCTCCTGATCGACTTTATCAACCAGAAGCGAGAGGAAGGGATGTCGAGAAACGACGCTATTCTCGACGCTTCCCCCAAGAGGCTAAGACCGATCCTCATCACGACACTATCGACGATCTGCGGCATGGTCCCCGCGGCGTTTTTCGGCGGGGAAGGCGGCGGAATGCGTGCTCCGATGGCGATCATCGCGATCGGCGGACTCACCGTTTCGGCTGTGCTCACTCTCGTGTTCATTCCCGCCATGTACATACTGTTCGACAGCGGAACGCGTGCAGTTCTCTATATCACCGGGAAACGTGACCTGCCGCCCCTGTGGGATCACCTTAAAAAGAATGATGCTGCTGATTAGGCCCTTATCGCGCCGTAAGCGACAACATGTTGTCGATGAGCAGACGCAGAAAAAAGCGGAAGCTCCAGCTTCCATCTTATAAAAGCTACAAGAACCATTAGGAGCCGGGACCGACATGGCAAGAAAAAAATCCGCAGCAGCACTTAAAAGATCGCAGGAACATGCGAACAAACGGCGCAGGCAGATATTCACCGCCGCCGCCGCCGTGTTCGCCCGCAAAGGTTATCATAACGCCACCGTCCGCGAAATAGCCGAAGAAGCGGACCTCGGCAAAGGCACTCTCTACGAATACATAGACAGCAAAAAAGACCTTCTATTCCTCGTCATGGACGAAGCCCACAGCATGCTCTTCGCCGAATGGGACCGTATAAAAACCAGGGACATACCGCCGGAAGAAAAATTCAGGGAGGCCATCCACGTACAATTGACTCTGACTGAAGAGTACAGCCAGACAGCAAGGGCGCTTATCCCTGAGCTCCTCGGCATGGAAGCAACCGACCGGGAAATCATGGAAGAGAAGAAAGTCCTCTATATCGACAAGTTCCGCTACTTTTACGACGAATGCGCGGCAGCAGGCATCTTCGATGATACAGACGGTTTCGCCGCCTGCGAACTCATCTCGACATGCGTCATTCAATGGGGTAAGTCGGATTCTCTGAAAAAGGTCTGCAATAATTCCGTCAAACAGTTCGAGGAATTTCTCATGAACATGGTTCTAAACGGTATAAAGAAGGATAAGCGATAGCGACGGTCGGTATTTGTTTTTTGCCGGTGTCTGTTCTTCTATTCTTCATTTCACCCACGAGTATTCAATCATTTTCCGGTTGTCGAATGTCACAAGCCGCTCGCGGCCGGCCCGCTCCAGCATTCGCGCGACGATGTCCCAGCCGGCCCCCACTCTTTCAGGCAGATGCGAGTCTGAACCGTAACAGGTCGGCACACCCGCTTCGACCGCGTAATTAAGAAGCTCCTGTGAAATATAAGGCCGCCCGAGCTTTGCGAACATCCCCGCCGTGTTGATCTCGAGCGCCATCGGCGACTCCGCGAGAAGTTCGATCACTCCACGCGCGAGCTCCATATACAAGTCTTCCACATCCGCGAAATATATGCTGTCGCCGTTTGAATCCTTCGTGTCGAACTTCCGTATCAGTTCAATGTGTCCGAGCACGTCAAAGGTTTTCATGCCGATCAGCTCACGCTGCGCGCCGAAGTAGTCGCGGATCATGCGTGCCGCGCCCCGGTTCTTCAAGTGTCTCCTGAATACATTTTCATCCAGGTCCCACATTACTGTCTGCAATCCGCTTTTCTCATACTCGACATCTACGATATCGCCGGGCAGGAAGTGCACGGAGCCGATGACGCCCGAAACGGGGACGCCTTTTGACTGGGCGCGGGCAGTCATATCGTCGAGTATATTTTTCTGCTCCTCCTCGAAGCCTGCAATGTAATCGAACTCGAAGCCGACAGGCCGGCCCGCGGCGACGAAGAGATCGAAAAATCGCTCGACCTCGTGCTCGCGCATAGCATAATCGTAGTCGCTGTGTGGCCCGATGCGGTATGGTCCGGGCAGCGGTGGATGCTCGCGAATGCCGGGCGCAAAGCCTGCCGCGCCCGCAGCTTTCAACAGAGGCGCGAGCTCGTGCGGCGGCGTCGGTGCGACATGCGGCCTCAAGTGCAGATGATCGTCGTGTATTGTCATTGTGTACCTTCTGTTTCTCTCCATGCGCCCGGCAAAAAGTTTCAGGCTGTCGAGCCCTCGCCGGAGCGGGGGGCTTCGAGGGTGGTCGATTCCTCTTTTTCCGGCGAGATGCGGGAAACGAATCTTGCTGCTATTGGCGAATCGATCCTTTTCAGCGCCCACTGGATACGTAACTGTAGTATCGTATCGGCTTTGTTATAAAGCTGGATCAGCGGCAGAACGGCGATGCGGGCGCCCAGCATCCCGAGCGCGGCTACTGCCTCGGCGGCCACCTGCCGGTTGGTGTCCTCGATAGCAGGCAGAACAGCCCACACAGCCTCCTTGCCCCCGGTTTTGCGGAGCGTGCGTACAGCGTGAATGCGAACATAAGTGTTGCTGGAATATTTGAGCCGGAAGGCGAGTTCTTCGGGGGGCAGGTCCAGCGCAGGCGGCACGGCACGACGCCGCGACGCCGTGAAGTCCGAAGCCGGGACGCGCGTTACCTTGTTGATCTTCGGACGTGATTTTTTCTTCCTGCCACGCGCATCTTTTTTAAGATACTGATAAGCAATGTTGACTTTCCTGAAAGCCTCGGTTGCCATGGGATCGTTCGGGCATACGTCGGGGTGAAGTTTAGCCGCTTTGCAGTGGTAGGCCTTTTTGAGCTCTTTTGCCCCGGCGCCTTCCGCCACACCGAGTACAGCGCAGTATTTTTTTATCTTTTCCCGCGCATCCGCCGCCATCACGCGACCGCCAGCTCGTTCAGGTATACGTTCATCGTTTCAATCGCGTTCCGTATCTGTTCGATGTCGTCACCCTGCATGACCTTTTCGATATATTCGACAAGTTCATTTATTTCTGGGACCTCGTCGTCGTCGGAAATGTCACCGGAAGCAGCCTTCGTTTTCAGCAACACGAGCAGGGTGCGCGCCTGCTTTATGAGCTGTCGGCGGCCCAGGAACACTTCGTCGTCGCGCCTGTGCTGTTCGGCGTCCGAGACGATCTGCTCGATCTCCTCTTCCGACAGTTTCTCACGGGGCGACACTTCGATCTTCTTCGCGTTGCCGGTGCGCTGGTCTTTCGCGCTCACATGCACTATCCCGTTGACGTCGATGTCGAACAGCACCTCGATGCGCGGAGTGCCGCGCCGCGCCGGTTCGATGTCCTCGAGTGTGAATTTACCCAGCGAATAGTTCTTGCTCGCCTGCGAACGCTCGCCCTGTACCACGTGTATCTCCACCTCGTTCTGGTTGTCTGTGACAGTGGTGAAAATCCTGTTCTGCGATGTGGGGATGCAACTGTTGCGCTCGATGATCGGCACGAAAACATCGTGCTCGGTTTCAATGCCCAGCGTCAGCGGCGTGACATCCACCAGCACGAGTCCCTTCACGCTGCCGCTCATGATGCCCGCCTGTATCGCAGCGCCTGCCGCGACACATTCGTCAGGATTCGTGTTCTTCATCACACGCCCCGCGAACCGGTCATCGAGCAGCCTCTGAACCGCAGGCACCCGCGTCGATCCGCCCACCAGGATCACCCTGTCGATATCCTCCGCTTCCACATCGGCGTCTTCCATGGCACGGACCACGAGTTCATCTATTTCGTCGAGATGCTTTCTTATCAGGTTCTCGAACCCTGTGCGTGTGATAGTGATTTCGAGATGTTTCGGCCCGTCTTTGTCCGCGGAAATAAAAGGAACATTCACAGTCGTAGCGTCGGATTCGGACAACTCTTTTTTCGCCTGCTCGGCCGCGTCGCGTATCTTCTGGAGCGCCATCAGGTCCTCGCGAAGATCAATGCTGTGCTGCTGGTAAAACTCGCTGCAGAAGTGATGCACAAGCGCCGTGTCGAAATCGTCGCCGCCCAGCTTGTTGTTGCCCGCCGTGGCGATGACTTCATAGACAGTGTCGGAAACATCGAGTATGGAAACGTCGAAAGTGCCGCCGCCGAGATCGAACACGAGTATCGCGCCCTCGCCGCCGCGCGGCATATTGTACGCGAGCGCCGCCGCTGTAGGCTCATTTATCAGCCGCATCACTTCCAGCCCCGCCATCTCTCCAGCCTTCTTCACCGACTGTCTCTGGCCGTCGTTGAAATATGCCGGAACGGTGATTACCGCGCTTCGCACTTCTTCTCCGATGAATTCCTCGGCGCTTTCCTTGAGTCTGCCGATAACTATGGCCGCTATCTGCTCGGGATTGTATTTTTTGTCGTCGACGCCGAGAGAAAACTCAGTGCCGAACTTTCGCTTTACAGAGACAACAGTGCGCTCGAAATTTATTATCGCCTGATTTTTCGCGGCCGTTCCGACAAGTATCTCTCCGCCGCCCCCGAAAGAAACAACCGACGGAGTGAGCCGCTCGCCGCGGTTGTTGGGGATGACGACTGTTTCGCCGCCTTCCATCACGGCGACGACGGAATTTGTTGTACCGAAATCAATGCCCACAGCGCGAGACATAGGTGTTCACCTGACCTTCAAATAATGCTGGTATAGTTACAATACCGCACTCTGGCGAATTATTTTAAACGCTAATAGCCAAAGATCGGACATTGCCTATAGTTAACTATATTAATATGTCGGCAATAGTATTGTAAAGTCCTTAATAAAATTACTTTCTGTCTCTCGCAGTTCCTCGTGCCGATCTTTCGCTTTTTCCTGATTCCGTTAACAGATTTCTTTGTGGTAAATCCGTGATAATAATGATTCTGTCCACCCTGTGTAGTGAAATGTTGTTTCGGACCATATATAATAGAAGCTACGATGGCGCTTGAATCCAAACTTTCGCTCGAAGAAGAACGCGCGCTTATCGAAAGAGCCCGGAACGGTGACGGGGAAGCTTTCGGCGCGATTTACGATGCGTACAAAAACACATTGTTTCAGACAGTGATATTTCCGCGCCTGCGCGACGAAAAAGCAGCCGAAGAAGTGCTCCAGGATACATTCCTCATGGCTCTCGGCAAGATAGGGGCTTTCGAATGGCGTGACAGGAGCATATTTTTCTGGCTGCGAATGATCGCAATAAACAAGTGTCGCGAACATATTTCCAAATCGATCCGACACTCGACTGTCGACGGCGCGGTGCTGGACTATCAGTCCGACACGTCGTACCAGCCTGAAGATGCGGTAGTCGTCGAAGATTTCAGCCGCATACTCGGCGACCGGATCGAAGAAGTGCTTGGCACAATAAACAAGCGCTACGCCAGCGCCGTCATAATGCGGCTGAAGGAAAAGCAATCGAGGGAAGAATGCGCGGATGCGCTCGGAGTGACGATCGAGACATTCGACGTGGTTTTTTTCAGGGCGTGTAAGTCGTTCAGAGAGGCGTACATTAAGAAGTACGGGGAACTCTGAAGCGCGGTGTATCGACAACGCCGGAAAACCACCGCACGGACGGTAATAGATATGGAAGAAGAAAAAGAAAAACAACTTGCAAAGCTGCTCGGGGATTACCTCGACGGCGCGGATGTCGATCCCGGCGCGGATGCGGAAATTCTGCTCGCCGCCGAGACCGCGCGCGTCGTCATGAGCGCAGCCGACACCTGCCCGCGGCTCAAACAGGAGTTCTCCGGCACCCTGCGCGCAAGGCTGGTTCGCGAGGCGGAGAAAGCACACGGCGTGAAAGTAGCTCCGACAGCACTGCCCGCCCAGCCGCTGCATGTCCGCCGCCGCCGCCGGCTCCGCGCCGCCATCGCCGCTGCTTTCTTCGTTTTTATCGTTCCCACTCTCTGGATGGTCAGGGAACAAACAGACAGAAATATTGCAGCCCAACTGGAAAAGTATGATAAAATGTATATACCATTTACGGAAAGAATGAAATCGGAACCGGGCTACGGTTACAGAGAATCGCTGTTCTCGGAAAACTACAACCGGAAAGTTCGCCGGATGCAATTCAACTCGGTGCGCACCGAGCCCGGAACATATTACAGAAATTACAGGCGGGAAAGGAGATTTCCCAGATGACAAAACGGAACATCATCATGGCGGTAGTGCTGGTGATCATGCTGGCGGCGGTGTTCACCGCGGCACCGGCAGCGGCACAGGAACAAAAAACGGAAAAGAAGATGTCGCCCCAGGAAATCAAGCAGCAGTATGACCTCGCGTTTGAAAAAGCGATGGTTCACTATGAAAAAGCGGACCTTCTATACGAAAAAAAGAAACTGGCGGAGACGGCCAAAGAGCTTGAAGCCATTGTCGCGCTCGAGTTTCCCGAAGGCATGGAAAACAGCGACGGCGCGCTCATGCAACTCGACATGTTCGACTACCTCGGCCAGGTCTACCTCGAAATGGGTAAGCCCGAAAAAGCGGCTGAAGTGCTCGAAGCCGGTATAAAAAAGGCCCCGCCTGTCGGCAAACAGGCTTATCACCTCTATATGTCCTATGGCCACGTCCTGAAAACCATGAAGAAAACCGAAGCCGCGCTGGCCGCCTTCGAGAAAGCCGAAAAGATCAACACGCAACTCACGAAAGCGGAAAAGAAGAAAGAAATAAAATCGGCGAAATAGTTGCAGATCGTTTTTCGGATGTTCAGCAGCATAGCAGGGCTCCTGCAAGAGCCCTGTCTCCATTTAACAGCACGGCACGGGAACCTGCGCAGGATAACTGGTGTTATAATGGTGGCCGGACGGATTGATAAGGGAAGTTAAGGTTCGCGAAAAGAAACGCGGGGAGATTCTGTGATAACATTCAATGAATATATAGAAAAGCTTGTTTTCGGAGGGTCCGGCGATGACAAAAAAGAACAGGGATTTACGGGACGAAATCGAAAGACTCATGTCGGGACACCGCTTCACAGATGTGCTGTGCGCCGGTGCGGAACTTGGAGTGTTCGACCTTATAGCGGAAAAACCGCGCACGGCTGTTCAAGTTGCAAACGCGCTCGGGACTGACAGGCGCGGCACAGAGATACTTCTTAATGCGCTTGTGGCGATCGACCTGTTGACAAAACGCAAAGATATGTTTTATATGTCAAAACTGTCGCGTGAATATCTCGATCCGGCGTCATCTTCATACATGGGTAACATGGTCAATCACGTGATAAATATGCGCCGCGCCTGGCTCGAACTCCCAACGGCGATAAGAACCGGCAAACCGATCCCGAAACCCGACACGAGCGAGCAGTCTGTCAGGGAGAGGACCCGGCACTTCATCAGGGCTATGGCGGACGTCGGGCGAGATGCGGCGCGCCGGGTCGCGGGCAGCATCGACCTTTCAAATGTGAGGAGGGTGCTGGATGTCGGCGGTGGGCCGGGGATTTTCCTGTTCGAGATGATCCGGGCGAATCCTGAAATCACCGGCAATGTCTTCGATATGCCGGCGACGCTGGAGACAACACGCGAGTTCATCGAGGAATCGGGTATGAGCGACAGGGTCGGCACCGTGGAAGGCGACTTCACGAAGGATGCACTCGGGCGCGGTTACGACCTTGTTTTTATGTCCAGCATCATCCACATATATTCTCCGGCTGTCAACAAGCGTATTATAAAAAAAGGCTACACTGCCCTGAACCCGGGCGGGCGGCTTGTAGTGCGCGATTTCGTGCTCGATCCGAATAAAACTTCGCCGGTGCAGGCGGCGCTGTTTTCCGTCAATATGCTGGTAAACACCGACTGCGGCGCCTCCTACACTGAAAAGGAGATCAAGTCGTGGATGTCGGCGGCGGGCTTTAAGAAAATGAAGCGCGTAGAGATACCGTCGCACTCTTCGCTGATTATCGGGACAAAGCCGGGGAAGTAATAACGCTAGAGCCAATTGCAAAATTATGATTTTGCTGAGGTCGGCTGCTATTGTCCATAGCTGCGTTGTCGGCGCGAAATCGTCCTCGACATGCTTTACAAGTACGCCTGCGGGGATGTTACATCTCTGCCTTGCTCTGAACAATTTCGCTCGACATCGCTACGAACATAATTTTGCAATTGGCTCGTTACAACTGGCGCTTTCTATATTCCAGGTCTATCGAAACAGCAAACCCATAACCCGCATTGGGGGTTGAATATGTGGGATAATATCTACGGACCGGTGATTTCCAGTTCGCATTTTGATGCCGACCTGAAGAAATAACCGTGCCAGGGAAGCAGTGCTTCGGCGGGGGTGTATCCCTCGCCGGTATATTCGTACAGTCCGTCGACGACGAGTTTTTCAGATACTGCCTGTGATAATGTTTTTCGCGCGCCGTTGCATATAAATGAGATGGCGTCGTCGCTCCACTGAACGGTAGCTTCGTAGGGGTTGCCGATCATGTTCCATCCGATGCTGAGTGGTACCTTGATGGTGTTTTCGGGCAACTCTCCTTCTATGTCAATCTCTGTGTTTTTATCGACGTGTATCCAGTAGCCGATACCGGCCTGTATGTCGGCTTCTTCCGCGGGATAGAATTTCCCGTCGAAGAACTGGAACACGTCGAGTATGGGCAGGTCGTCGCCGAGTTGAGCCAGGGCGCTTGTGACTTCCGGGTCGAGCGGTACACTGACGAGGTTCCAGCCGGGAGCGAGTGTGATCGAGCGCACGACCTGCACGGTGTCTTTTCTCCTTACTTCGATTCTGAAGCTGTTCAGGGCATTGCCTTCGCCTGCTGCTGTGTATACGTAGGAGGACTGTGTGGTCATATCGATTCGAGTGCCTGTCGTGAGGTCCACGAGTGTGAAGGTATAGCGGTCCGCGGGAAGTTTAGAGCTGTCCCATGAGAGTGTGACGGTCTGTCCGGTTTCATTTGTTTCGACGTTGAAATCCCAGTCGCCTGATTGAGCCGTCACGGCGGCTGCGTTGCGCAAATCGTTTGCATACCTGCCGGCCATTCGCTGCCAGTTGTCGTGGTCGAAATATAATGAAGTGAAGTAACCGCCTGGAGAATGGAATGGCTCTTCGTAATCGAGGGGATCGAATTCGCGAGCGGCGGCGGGTGATATGCCGAAGTAGTTGTCCGGGTCGGCGGAGTGCGTGGCGGCGGCGGATATTTTTACGTTGAATTCATGCGGTACCCGTATGATTCGTGAGAGCTGCCTGGGGACACTGCCGGAGATGATGACGGCTGGGTCGAAAAGAAGCTCCAAATCCTGGTATGCCCGCACGTTGTAGCCTGTGTATGGTTCCATGTCGGTTGAAAGATCGTGCTGAACCCATCCGTTAATGTCGGCATCGAATGTAGTGATTGTCTGGGAAAGCAGGCCCATGGAAACGGCAGTCGCCATATCATAAGTTTCGGCTCCCTGCCCGACTTTCACATAAGCCCAGGGGTAGTTTTCAGAGTATGGCGTGCCGATCTGGTTCCAGCCTTCTTTCACGCTGACTGCGTAATCCTGTGTTGTGTCCGAGAGGACGCCGTTGTAACTGTAAGGCAAATCCTTGTTGTACGCTTTCACCCAGTATCCTGTGCCTGCCGTCAGGTGTTCGGGATATTCATATCTGCCGGAATCCTGCATGTATTCACTGTCGGGGTTCCAGCGGAATACTTTGTATTCGTAATCTGTGCCGTACAGGGAAAGCGGATCGTCCGGGTCGACGCCGAGGGGCATCGAGAGGAATACCCATTTGTGCATTGGGATTGTGCCGCTGATGCTGAGGCTGTTTTCAATGGTGAAGCTGACCGCTGATGTCGCGGTGTTGCCGCGGTCGTCGGTTGCGGTGAGGCGTGCCGAGTAGGTGCCGCCAAGGAGCGAGGCGTCCCAGGGGGCAAGGTTCGAGGATGTGACATTCGTGTTTCCGTCGCTGAGTTGGTCCCAGGTGGACGGCGATGCGCCCGCTCCGTATTCTATAGTCCACTGTGTGATATTTTCGTCGAAGACGGATCCGGTGATGCCGACCGGGCCGCCGATTGTCGTTGCGGATGCGGGGTTCGATATGTTGATCGTGGGTGCGGTCTCATCGACAACGCCGAGGAATCCTCCGAATAGTTCATAGACATCCTGCGCGAACTGATCATGGCCGACGGGCTGTCCGATTGCGCAATGCAATTCCATATTGCCCGCCATGTCTCCCGCATCTCCGCCGAGGGAAGCGGTTTCAAGCAGCAGTTCGTAATCGCCGGCGGTTTTTGCGACGGCGCATAATGCGCAGACAGGCAAAAACAGAATGGCGGCAGCGATGAGAATGATAAGCCTTTTCATTCCTTCTCCGGTTTTACTTATTGTTGTTAATTTCATTTTTACGAGCCAATTGCAAAATTCTGATTAGGCTACGGTCGGCTGCAATTGGCAACAGTTGCGTTGTCGGCACAAAATCATACTCGACGTACTCTACAAGTACGCCTGCGGGGATTTTGCACCTCCGCCTTGCTTCCGACCAATTTTGCTCGACCTCGCTTCGAACATAATTTTGCAACTGGCTCTCACGTTATTCGTCTTTCATCGGACTGGCTTCGCATTCCGGTTAATAATAAATCACCTGTCCGCTCTCGATATAAGGAGCGGTATTACTATAAATGAGGACGCGATTATTCTGAAGATCGGCGATGTACATATAGGTGCCGTCATCGTAGACAGTCGCGGGCCAGTTGAGTGTATTACTGGCCGGTGCGGGTTCACCCTGGTTTATACTGCTGGATGTCATGTCGGGCTGGCCGATGACGGTGTCGGCGGAAGTGTTGTCGGCGACCGGTATCGAGTTGAAAATGAGCATTCTGTGATTCAGCGAATCGGCGACAAAAAGGCTTGTGCCGTCGGAGTAAGCGGCGTTGGGTGTATTGAGAGTATTTGCGGCGGCACCGGCACCCTGGTTTGCGTTGCGGGAAACCATATCCGGTTGGCCGACGACGACATCGGCGCTTGTGCCGTCGGCGGCGGGTATCGAGTTGAAAATGAGGACTCTGTGGTTGGTGCTGTCCGCTATATAAAGTTTTGTGTTGTCCGAATAGACGCCTGTGGGATACCAGAGGACGGCCGCGCTGATGCCGCCGTTGTTGGCGATGTTGGAGACCTTGTCAGGCTGGCCGACGACGACGTTGGCGCTTGCGTCGTTGACGGCGGGCACGCTGTTGTAGATAAGTACTCTGTGGTTGTATGTGTCTGCAATGTAGAGTTTTCCTGAACTGTCGACACTGATGGACATGGGTGTGTACAGTGTGTTTGCAGCCGGTCCGCCGCCCTGGTTGGCGAGAGCGGAAACCATGTCGGGCTGGCCGACGACGACATCGGCGTTGGCATCGTTGGCGACCGGTATGCTGTTATAGATCAGGACGCGATTGTTGTTTGTATCGGCGATGAAAAGTTTTGTGCCGTCGCTGAAGGCGAAGCGTGGCTGCTTGAGTGTGTTGGTCGCAGCCGTGCCGCCCTGGTTAAGCGCCGAGGAAACCATATCAGGTTGTCCGACGACGACGTCGGCGCTCGTGCCGCTGACGGTGGGGATGCTGTTGTAGATCAGTACCCTGCTGTTGTCCCTGTCTGCAATGAAGAGTTTTGTGCCGTCGGAATATGCTGAATAGGGCAGGCTGACATTGCTTGCGGTGACTTCGCTGCCCTGGTTCGCCGAGTTGTCTGTGAGGTTCTGCTGGCCGATGGCGTAGTCCGCGCTCGCGCCGTCCGATGTCGGCAGGGTGTTGAATATCAAGCCTCTATGGTTGTTGCTGTCGGCGATGAAAAACTTTGTTCCGTCATAGAAGCCTGTTATGGGATAGGCGAGTTTCGATGCGCTTGCGCCGGAACTCGCCGATGTCATGTTTATCTGTCCGATTACCGTGTTCGCGCTTGCACCGTCGACCGCCGGAACGCTGTTGAAAATAAGAACTCTGTGGTTGTATGTGTCTGTGATAAAAAGCTTCGTGCCGTCCGTGTAAACGCATTGTGGATAATATAGGGTGGATGCGCTGAGCCCGCCGTTGTTGCCTGTATTGGAAACCATGTCGGGTTGTCCTATGACAACGTCCGCGCTTGCAAAATCAGCGCCTGGAATGCTGTTGAAAATGAGGACTCGATGGTTGTTTGTGTCGGCGATGAAAAGTTTTGTTCCGTCTGAATAAGCGAATCTTGGATTCTGTAGCGATTTGGCGCTGATGCCGCCGTTGTTGGCGAGGTTTGATGTCATGTCGGGCTGGCCGACGACGACATTGGCGCTCGCGCCGTCCGTGGTGGGAATGCTGTTGAAGATCAGGACGCGGTTGTTGCTCCTGTCTGCAATGAAGAGTTTTGTACCGTCGCTTGTCACGCCGTATGGCAGGCTCAGGGCTGTGGCGGAGAGACCGGCGGTACTGCTTATTTTGTCCGGTTGCCCGACGACGACGTCGGCTGGCTGGTTGTCTGTTGTCGGTATGCTGTTGTAGATAAGAACACGGTTGTTGTCCCTGTCTGCTATATAAAGTTTTGATGCGGTCGCGAAGGCGGAATAGGGACTGTCGAGGGTGTTGGCGGCGACGGCCCCGCCCTGGTTGGCGTCGACAGAGGTCATGTCTGGTTGCCCGATTACGACGTCCGCCGCGGCGTTGCTGCTCGACGGAATGCTGTTGAAGATCAGCACGCGGTTGTTTTCGGAGTCGGCCACTATCATTTTCGAGTCGGAGCTTACAAAAACCGATGAAGTGTTGTTGCTGGTGTTGGCGTCGGGGTTAAGTCCGTTCGCGCCGCTGTATGAAAACTTCGATTGGCCGACGACAACCGACGCGCCGTCGTTGTTGCTGTATGCGAAAATCATCATCGCGATTCCGGCTGTCATCATCGCGATTGTCGCTGCTATGAGAATGCTTTTCCTTTTTTCTCTTTTCATCTATGCACCTTTACATGTCTGCGCTTGCCGCATGTCCGGTAAATCTCATGATGTCAGTTATTGCTCTGTGTCAACAATTCAGCGCTGTCAAGGATGTTTCTCTCTTTTTTCGCGTTTCCTTTTAGATTTATTTTAAGATAAAAATCCAGCAGTTTGTTATGTACCCATCGAGTTTCAGGCGTGTTGGCCAGCCTGGAGGCGACCGATAGTTGTTCCATGCCCGATCCGGGATTGGCGGCGTTGAAGAAAGCGAAGCCGAGCTGGAGCCGGTACTGAGGATTGTCCGGATATTGGTCGACAAGGGCTTCGAGTTGGGCGATTGCTTTTTTGTACCATCCTTTTTTCCTTAATGGTTCTTCGATGGAGGTGTCGTTGTAAATATTCGCGAGGCCGAGTCTTGCGAGCCTGATGTTGTCCGGGTTGGCGGAATGATCGAGAACATTATTGTAAGAGCTGATTGCAAGGTCGTAGTTGCGTCGTTTGGCGGCGACACGGGCAAGGTTGAGCCACGCCGAAGCATACCTCGGGTTGACGTTTACGGCGGATTCGAAATAGATTTCTGCAAGCGGATAATCGCCGGTTTCGTATGCCGCCGCACCTTTTTTGTTGGCGTTTTCAGCAATTATTGATTTTGAAAGAGCCACACATCCGTATAGCAGAAACACTATTGCCACTATTACGGATGTTCTCAACATGAAAATCGAAAGATTCTGTTTCTTCATAAATAGTTACCTTTGTTTCTCACTGCCTTGTAACTTCAAATGTGATCGACAGTAATGTCGCGCTGTCGTTTGCATCTACTCTGATCATGGTGATGTCACCCTGCGATATCGAGTCTTCACCGGTGTCGAATGAAGTGACTTCCGCTTTCGTTGTTCCGGCAAGTGCAGGTTCGGAAGCTACATCGAACAGGCTGTCCAGGTCTGTCGGCGGGAAATTGGCGTAGGAGTCGTTCCATATATCAATTGTCGTGTTGGAGCTCTGGTCCGCGAGCAATCTGACTTTTGTGATTTTGCAGTTGAACGGCCAGCTTATATAGTACTGCTTCTCTCCGGTTGTGATCGCGCTTCCGTTTCCGTCTATGAATATCGTGGCACCGCTTTTCATTATATCGGCTGTCGGTGATATTTCCGCGTCGTCGATTTCTCCTGCGGGAAGACTTACTGTGCCTCCCGACACTGTCAAACCGTTACCGGCGGTTATTGTACTGCTTGCGAATACATTTCCACTTTTGTCGACAACAAATGTGTCGTTTCCACCGCTGTCGAGCCTGATAAGATCGCCTGATGCACCTGTGTGGTCTCCTCCGATCAGTGAACCTGTGCCTGCTGTTTTTACATAGAGGACATCGGCTGCGTTGCCTGTGGATGTTGTTTCAAGATATGCCGCCTGGTTGACGGTGCCTGTTTTATATACATACAGACTCGCCGTCGCTGCGCTGTCAGCTATTCCAAGAGCTCCGGACATTTCGTCTCCCGCTGTCAGAACTACATTTGTCAGCGCAGCGCCGTCGCCGCTGAACGCGTTCGCCGTGATCGTTCCTGTCGCCGCTGTTATGTCGCCCGCCACAAGCACATTCGCGCCCACGTTCAAGTCGCCCGTCATTGCGTCGCCCGTTTTCGCGACAGCCCCCGCTGCAACCACGCCCGTCAGATTGCTGCCGTCGCCGAAAAAGTATGCAGCAGTCGCGTTGCCGGTCAACAACATTTCTGCCGCCGTGACCGTGCCCGTCGCTGCCGTTATGTCGCCGGATGTTAGAATGTTCGAGTTGACTTCGAGGTCGCCCGCCAGCAGCGCTCCTGATGTGCCATTGAAGTAATTCGCGGTTATCGTACCCGTTGCCGCCGTGACCGCGCCGGATGTTATGACATCCGCGTCAACTTCGAGATTACCCGTCATTACATCACCGGTCTTAAGCAGCTTCGTATTATCTGTTCCAGTCACACCCGTCAGAGCCGAGCCGTCGCCGCTGAAGAACTGTGCGGTGATCGTACTCGTCGAAGCTGTGATATTTCCGGATGATATTATTGCCCCGTTAACTTCCGTATTCCCTTCAAATAACGCGCCTGATGTGCCATTGAAGTAATTCGCCGTAATTGTGCCTGTCGCTGCCGTTATGTCGCCGGATGTCAGAATGTTCGAGTTGACTTCGAGGTCGCCCGCCAGCAGTGCGCCTGATGTGCCATTGTAATAATCGGCTGTTATCGTGCCTGTCGCCGCTGTTATGTCGCCCGCCACAAGCACATCCGCGCCCACGTTCAAGTCGCCCGTCATTGCATCGCCCGTTTTCGCGACAGACCCCGCCGCAACCACACCCGTCAGAGCCGAGCCGTCGCCAATGAACGCATTCGCCGTTATCGTACTCGTCGAAGCTGTGATATTTCCTGATGATATTATTGCCCCGTTAACTTCCGTATTCCCTTCAAATAACGCTCCCGATGTGCCATTGAAGTAATTGGCCGTTATCGTACCTGTCGCCGCAGTGACCGCGCCGGATGTCAGAATGTTCGAGTTGACTTCGAGGTCGCCCGCCAGCAGTGCGCCTGATGTGCCATTGTAATAATCGGCTGTTATCGTGCCTGTCGCCGCCGTGACCGCGCCGGATGTTATGACATCCGCGTCCACTTCGAGATTACCCGTCATTACATCACCGGTCTTTAGCAGCTTCGTATTATCTGTTCCAGTCACACCAGTCAGGGCCGAGCCGTCGCCACTGAAGAACTGTGCGGTGATCGTACTCGTCGAAGCTGTGATATTTCCGGATGATATTATTGCCCCGTTAACTTCCGTATTTCCTTCAAATAACGCTCCCGATGTGCCATTGAAGTAATTCGCCGTAATTGTGCCCGTCGCTGCCGTTATGTCGCCCGCCACAAGTACATTCGCGTCCACGTTCAGATCGCCCGTCATTGCGTCGCCCGCGGCATCCACCCAGTTGTCTGTTCCCGCAGCCATGAAACTTGTCGAATCGCTGCCGTCAAGCGTATCCGCATCGAGTCCGCTTCCCGTGCCGTCGTCGGATGCCGACCAGTCGATATTCGTTATTGCGTTATTGCCCATATCTATAGAGCCGGTGAGTGTACCGCCTG
>JAJRTR010000166.1 GCA_024278215.1 bacterium | reverse complement strand
TAATACCCCCTCGGATTTCGACGGCCACGGCTCGAAACGACCCTTTCTTCCAGTATCTCATCAAGAACAGCTTCATGAAAAGCTTTCCTGTGCCGAGTGGGGAATAGCCCACATTGGGGTGAAATATGCGGGATAGCTGTCGGCAGAAGACCGGAATCTCACACTTCACACATAGCATTCGGTCGTGCTGTGACAACAATCTTTCATAAAAACCTTAACATTGATTGCGATTTTTGCGTCAAAAACATACAATTGACATTAAGAGTAAATTATGTTCGTAAAACAAAAAAGGATTTTGTGCGGCTTCGGAATATTAAGTTGATATGGCGATGAATCAAATATGACAAAAGAAATAAAAGAAAAGATTGATTATTTGCAGGCGCCCGGGCTTGATCCGATAAATGAGTTCAGGAAGCATTTTAAAGAACTCGAGGTGCATATTCGCGATGTGCAGAAGGAGCTTGAAGACCTGCAGAACCTCTCTACACGATTGCTCGATGTCGGTGTCGCCATCAGTTCCGAGATTGATCTTTTTTCACTTCTGACAAGAATTATTGACGAGGCAAAGAGCTTGCTGAAAGCGCAGAAGGGCACACTCTATCTTGTTGACAAGGAAACCGACGAACTGTATTTTCACGTTGTCGACAGCAAGCAGCTTAAGGAAATACGGTTGCCGATCAATGACAAGAGCATAGCCGGTTATGTCGCGCTCGAATGTGTACCTCTCAATATCGGTGATGTATATGTGATTCCTGAAGATGAGCCGTACTCATTCAACAAAAGCATCGACAAGAAAACAGGGCTGCGTACAAGATCGATGCTGACAGTGCCGATGGTTGGGCACGATGGAACGGTGAGCGGCGCAGTGCAGCTTATAAACAAGGTGGACGACTGGCAGGTCGTGCCGTTTTCGGTGCGTGACCAGAAAATCCTGATGTCACTGGCTTCACAGGCCGCCGTGGCAATTGAAAACGCTACACTGTACAAGGAAGTCGCGGACCTGTTCGACTCGGTAGTGCGTTTTTCCGCAAGTGCGATCGACGAACGGGACCCGGCCACAGCAGGACACTCGAGGCGTGTTGCCTTGTATGCGGCAGCTCTCGCAAGAGAACTTGGTTGTTTTACGGACGATGAACTTAAGGAACTGGAATACGCGGCATGGCTCCATGATGTCGGGAAAATCGGTGTCCGCGAAAATATTCTCACCAAGGAGAACAAGCTTTTCCCGGACGAACTGGAAAAAGTGCGCGAGCGGTTCGAAGGAATAAAACTTTCGGTCGTATCATCGAGTCTCGTAAAAATGAGTAAAGCGGGAAAGAAGAACGATAGCGCCGGTTATATAGAAAAGCTGGAAAAGAGAATGAAGGAATGTATAGAAGAAGTCGGAGATGATTTCACTTTTATTGAAAGAATAAACAAGCCCGGCTTCCTGTCGCCTGAAGAAAAGAACCATCTGGAAAGAATAGGCAGGAAAACATTCAAAAACGCGCTGGGGCGGCGACGAAAATATCTATATGCTGAAGAGATGAGAAAACTTAGAGTACCGCGCGGCAACCTGACGGTTAGTGAGCGGAAAATAATGAACGCCCATGTCGAGAGCAGCTATAAGATACTCAGCAGCATACCGTTTTCGAGGCGTCTTAAGCGAGTGCCTGAAATCGCAGTGATGCACCACGAACGGCTTGACGGCAGCGGATACCCTAAAGGGTTGAAAGGCGACGAAATAAGTTTGCAGGGCCGCATTCTCGGGCTCGTGGATGTCTATGATGCCCTGACAGCGCAGGACCGGCCCTACAAGCCTGCTATCCCTGTTGCTCGTTCACTCAAAATCCTCGAAGAAGAAGTCAAGGCGGGCCGCCTTGACAAGAAAGTATTAGATACCTTCGTGAAAAAGAAAGTCTATACTCTGAAAGACCCCGGAGCGAAGCATTAACTTATTTTGAAATTACCTGCTTTTTGTGTAAACCCACTTTTGTGCCGACAACGCAGCTATGGACAATTGTAGCCGACCATAGCAGAATCAGAGTTTGCAGTTGGCTCTGTCATATTATTTTTCTTTTCACCTTCGCCGCTTCTTTATTTATTTCGGCGGCGCGTTTTTCGAAACCTGCCCGGCCCATGAGCGCGTAGGCGGCCACTTTGCCTGCTTCGACACCCGGCTGGTCGAATGCGTCTATGTTCAGCAACAGCCCCATGTATGACGTCTCAATTTCCAGCATGTAAAGAAGTTGCCCGATTGTCGCCGGGCTTATCTCAGGGAGTATTATCGTGGAGTTGGGGCGATTGTTGTCCGTAATTGCGATCTGTGTCGCCGCCTGCTCGGCACGTATCAGCTCGCCGAAAGTGTGACCGGCGAGATATGAAAGCCCTTCGGTTTTCGAATAGCCGCCGGGTATTTTCACATCTTTCCTGAAGTTTTCGACACGCAGGAAGGTGATTGTCTTGTCGTTGGGGCCTTCCATGTACAATTGTGCCTGAGAATGCTGGTCAGTGGCACCAAGAGCTTTGACCGGTGTCTGGCCGCTATTGACGACTTTGCCGTCCAGCGAATACTTTTTGCCGAGACTCTCCGCCCATAACTGTCGGAACCAGTCGGCAACATCACGCAGTGCGTTCGCATAGGGCATCATGACCTGTATGCTCTTGCCTTTGCGGGTCAGTGCAATATATTGAAGCAGGGCGGCCATCAGTGCGGGATTCTTTGCGGGGGAGGCGGACCTGCACCTTTTGTCCATGATGGCTGCGCCTTCGAGCAGCTTCAGGATGTCGATTCCGACTAGAGCCGCCGGGAGAAGCCCGACAGGTGTGAGCACTGAAAATCTGCCGCCGACTCCGTCGGGTACGATGAAACTCCTGAGTCCTTCGCTGTCGGCGATGTCCCTCAGAACACCTTTTGACACATCGGTAGTCGCGACGATGTGGTCCTTTACAGCGGCGGGGCCAAGTGTTCTTTTTATGAAATTGCGGGCGACGAGAAACGCGCTCATCGTTTCGGCGGTCGAGCCTGATTTTGATATTACATTGAAAAGTGTTTTTTTAGGATCGAGGACATCGAGCATGTCGGCGAGTCGTTCAGGGTCGATATTATCTTCAACAAAAAGACGGGGTGCTTTTCTTTTCCTGTTGTCCTTCAGATTATGAAAAGCAGGATTGAGCGCGCTCTGGAGGCATATCGTGCCCAGCGCCGATCCGCCGATGCCGAGAACAACGACATTGTCGAATTTTTCCGCTGTGCTTTTTGCGAATCCGGCAATATCCGACGCCTCATTTATCTTGTAGGGAAGGTCCATGAACGGGAGCTTGCCAGCTTTGCGTTCCGCAACGCGCCGCCTGTGGACTTCCTGCGCGTGAGGCATTGTTTTTTCTATTTGCTTTTCAGTTATTCCGTGTCTTGCTCCTATTGC
Source organism: bacterium (assembly GCA_024278215.1). Lineage (GTDB taxonomy): Bacteria > UBP15 > UBA6099 > UBA6099 > JAJRTR01 > JAJRTR01. The sequence continues at coordinate 7,866 of JAJRTR010000166.1, read as the reverse complement.
GCTATCCGTCATATTCGTATAGTCATATTTAATTATGGCCGCCGTCGATCTGTTCTTCTTTTTTGCCATTTGTGCCTCCCTTTTTTTTCCGGTGATTTTCATAACAGTAATTTTCCCATAGTGTATTGTATCATTGAAGATGATTCTGGTGAACAACAATTAAAAAGTGCGTCTGAGGATAATGATATTGTGTAATACTATATTCGTGTGTAATAAGTTGAAGATGATAATTGTCAACCAACAATGATCGACTATAACGAACGTGCGTTCAGCATTTTAAATGCATCTTGACCGACTTTAACAAAAACATTGTTTTTGAAAATGACTTATTTCGCACACGAATCATATCTGCATTACCATTCTCACAGGCTTTCAATCGCTACGAGTCAAATATCATCATCTGCCTTCTCGGAGCCTGGCACCAGTTGTGATCGGGGTTCGCGGGGTTTCCGTTCTGGCACTACGTAGTCTTCATATCGCACACTCTTTGAAAAAAAACTTTCTGATGTTATTGTATTGCAATTATCTTTGTGATAAGTTAAACATACTAACGGTCTGAAAACAGACAATAGGTAAGAATAATAACGACAGGTATGCAAGGTGGCAAGATTGAAAACAGATTTAGGTAACCATTCACAGGGGAGTTGATAAAACAGCTTTATGCGACTGATGATTTATAGATTTGCTCAAAATCACAGACTCGCTTTTTGTGCTTGACCGGCACTATCGGGAAAACTTTGGAATGCAAAAACGTCAGTTTTTGCGAAATGCACCTTTTCATTACTATAGTGGCTCCGTATATGCAACGACACAGTCGCTGCACTCCAAAATATTCACGGGCATTCCCCGTGAACAGTTACAGATTTAGAAATACGATTGCGTAGTTGGAAGATGCTTTTTCAAATGGGAAGCAATTGAGTAGAAAATTGATGTGGGAGTGAAGATAATGCCGAAAAGAGCGCTTGTCACAGGTGCATGCGGATTCACCGGAACGCACATGGTTGAATTGCTGGTGGAAAATGGCTGGGATGTTACGGGAACGGACCTTACTGGCAATCTGCATAAGGAATATTATTGTGAAAACGGCGATCTGCACCCGATGATGTATGAGGACTTTGTCCGGGATATGGGGATAAAGTTCATTACCGCAGACCTTACAGACAAGGAATCTCTGAAGCCTCTGTTCGATTGTGAACCCTACGATGCAATCTTCCACACAGCATCTCTTTATGATTATTTCGCGAAGTGGGATGTTCTGTACAAGATAAATGTTGAAGGTACGCGCAACCTCGCTGAACTGGTGGTCGAACATGGTGTCGGACGATTTGTTCACTGGAGCACGGATGGAGTGTACGGTGCGCCTCATGAAGTGCCTTCCGATGAGACTGCGCCTTATGCTCCGGGGAACGATTACTCGAAGTCCAAGATGGAGCAGGAGAAAGTGCTGCTTGCGATGTATGAGGAAAAGGGGCTTCCGCTGACTATTATCAGGCCTGCGCCGATATACGGACCGCGGCACAGGTATGGTGTATATCATATCCTTTATGGAATAAAGAAAATCGGTACGGGTGTATCGGTTTCTTTTTATCCAAAAAGCAAAACACTTATGATGCCGTCGGTGCACGTGACGGACCTGGTGCGAGCAGCACTTTTCGTAACAGATAAAGAAGAAGCTGTCGGGCAGGCGTACAATGTATTGAGCGACTGCATTCAGCAGAGTGAGTGGATGGAGTTTTCGGCGCGGGCGCTGGGTCTCGAGCATACTATCAGGGTTCCGGTGTTGTGGCTGATGTACAAGGCATTCGCGAAAATTTCCCTTTGGTTCATATCAAGACTTGACCGCAAAGCTCGCAAGCTCGGCACGCGCCCAAAGATAGACGTGCCGATGGTTGAGTACCTGACACACCAGTACTGGTTTTTAAATAAGAAAATAAAAGATCTTGGATTTGAATTCATCTATGAGGATCCGCGAAAAGGCGTATGGGATTATATAACGTGGTGTCGTGAGAGGGGGTGGCTGTGATGGAAATGTGTGTTTTTGATATTCCGGCAGTAATAATTGCGGGGTTCATATTGGCGATGATTTACGCGAAACGCTTGAGAAGGAAGAATCCCGACTGGTGGTTTTTCCTTTTATCTAGTATCACAGCGATTTTCTGGGGCAATATCCTGATGGCCGGACTTGGAGTCATCGAACCGTGGTTCGGGCTCTTTCCCGCAGTAACGGTTCCCATCGCTGTGGCGATACCAACGGCGCTCAGCTATCCGCTTTGGTTTAACTTCAGTGGTCAGATTGCCACATATCTTTTTGGGCATGACCGGACCCAGGCCGGTATGGTCTGGCCGTTTTCATTAAAGGATAGTTCCGCCCCGTTCCAGCCGTCGTGGAAATCATCTAAAACGCAATCTTCAACAAAGTGAAGGTAAGGGGGGGAAAAGGATGAGCAGAAACGGATACATGCTCAAAGGCCGGCTTGCCCGAAGAGGCTATGACTGGTGGTGGCATTCGCTGGTGGGCATAAGCAAGGCAACCGGGGAAGAAAGACCATTCTTTATCGAATATTATGTCGTGAATCCCGCGCTTGGCGGGAAAGAACCCATCCTGGGCCAGCTTGAAGAAAACAAGCGAAAAGGCATTAAACCTTCTTATGCCATGCTGAAAGCCGGGAGTTGGGGCAAGGAAGGCGCGGTGCAGATTCACAATTTCTACGGCATCGATGACTTTTCCGCTTCGCCGCAAAAAATGGATGTCAGGATCGGGGCACACACCGCGACGGAAACCCATATCAAGGGGGCGGTCAGGATAACAAAGGAAGAATCTTTGGCGCACCCGGAATTCATGGCGAACGCAGGAGAAATGAGCTGGGATATTAAAGTCAAAAAGGTACTGTCGTATGACGTTGGTTTCGGGGCGTCAAAACCGTTACGCACGCTTAGTGCCTTCCAAATGTTCTGGCATGTAGAGGGAATGAAAACTGAATATACAGGAACAATAGAATTTAATGGCGAGGAGTACGGCATAACTCCGGACACATGCTGTGGTTACCAGGATAAGAACTGGGGCACTGATTACACGAGAAACTGGGTCTGGTTGAACTGCAACAATTTCACAAGCCATTCCACTGGGAAAAAACTTAAAATGACAAGTATGGATGTTGGAGGCGCACAACCGGTTTTTTTCGGAATGAATCTGCCCAGGAGACTTCTCGTTGCCTTTTATCATGAAGGCCAACTGTATGAGTTCAATTTCTCGAAGGTATGGCTGAATCCCAAACAACGTTTTGTTTGTAAAACTACAGATAAAAAAGGGATATGGGATATCACCGCATGGAATAAAAATGCGAAAATCGAAATAAGTTTCTCGTGTCCGCGCGATTACATGCAGTTGTTCAACTATGAAAATCCGGACGGAGAAAAAAAGCACAACCAGCTATGGAACGGACACCACGCATCCGGAACGGTGAAACTTTACCGCAAATCGGGTGGAGCCTATGAACTCATAGATACTTTCGATGGACGGATGGGCGGCTGTGAATTTGGAGAATACTGATGCTGTGTTCTGATGCGGAAAATATAGAACAGAAACAATAAAAAGGGGGAAAACAAGATATGAGTGAAACGAAATATCTGGTAACGGGCGCGTGCGGTTTTACCGGGTCGCATTTGTGTGACTTGCTGCACGAGCGGGGATTGGACTTCAGGGCTACGGACATGGTGGGAGCGGACAGAAGCTATCTTCCGTCAGGCGCCGAGTTCATACCAAGTGACCTCACCGATCCGGAAAGCCTCAGGACTGTTGTCAAAGATGTGGATGTCGTGCTGCATACCGCGGCGATATTCGACTGGTCCGCATCTCTGGAACTGCTGGAGGCGGTAAATGTGCAGGGAATGGAAAACCTCTGCATGGCGGCGAGCGAGGCAGGAGTCCGCAGGCTGGTTTCCTGGAGCACGAGCGGTGTATACGGTAACCAGCAGTTCGACAAACTCCCGATATGTGAGGATTATCCAAAATCGCCGATAGAAGATTATAGCGTAACAAAACACAAGCAGGACCAGATCGCGCACAGGTTCAATGAAGAAGGGAAACTGGCCACGACAATCGTGCGGCCAGGGGTTGTGTATGGCCCACGGGCGAAATATGGAGCCGCGCAGATGTTCGATATTTTCGCGGCATTGCCGGTTGTTTTTTATCCGGCTAATTTTAAGTACCGTCTTGGTACTGTACATGCCAGGGATATGGGCGGCGCGTCGATTTTCGTGGCGGACAAAGAGGAAGCCGCAGGAGAAGAATACTGCGTGGTTGACAGTTCCGGGATCACGATTCCCGGCTTCATCAAGCTGATTGCGAAGGCTATGGGTAAGCCTACAGTGCCGCTTTTTGTGCCTCCTGAAATATCGAGGGAAGCAGGTCTTATCGCGGCGAGTATATCAGAATGGATTGCGAAGAACGTTACAAAATCCCGGCCTCTCCTGGAAAAAGGGCCTCTGGAGATTTTCCCGGTAGATGTTTACATCAGCAACAAAAAAATTCTTGACCTCGGCTACGAGTTCGAGTATCCAACACCGGAGCGCGGAGTCGAAGAGGTTGTCGAGTGGATGCAAGAAGAAGGAATGATGAAAACAAATCCCATCAAGCTTATTCGAAAAATGGCGGGGCGCAGCGTGCCGGGATAAACGGGACGCATTGAATACGACGATAACAAAATAATGGAGGTTCGTAAATGTCTGACAAAGTAGTGATCACAGCGGCGCTTACTGGCGCGGCAACACGTAAAGAGCAAAATCCAAATGTACCGTACAAGAAGGATGAGTTTATTGAAGAAGCCGTGAAGTGCTATGAAAACGGGGCTGCGATTGTGCATATACATGCCCGCGATCCCGAAACGGGGATGCCGACTTCCAACCTGGAAATCATGGGCGGTATAGTGAACGGCATACGTGAGCGCTGCCCGATTCTGATTAATCTCAGCACGGCGGTCGGTGTCGGTGTGCCGGAGAAAGAAAGAATCCATCACATACCTGAATTCAAACCTGATTTCGCATCCCTGAATACAGGCACCATGAATTTTGCATTAGCGGATCACAAGACCGGCGAGATAATATTCGATTTTGTTTTTGAAAACAAGCTCGATATGGTGAAAAAATTTGCCAAAATCATGCTGGAAAACAATGTTAAGCCCGAGTGCGAAGTGTACGATATCGGACACGTTCACAATGTGCTTCTTCTCCAGAAGCAGAAAATTCTTGAAGAGCCAATGCACTTTAACTTCGTGTTCGGAGTGGCCGGTGGAATCAGGTTCAGAATGGATTACCTGGTTGCTTTCGTTAATTCCATACCTGCTGGTTCTACGTGGTGTGTCTGCGGGGTAGGCCCAAATTCATTTCAGGCGAACATGGCCGCGATAGTGATGGGCGGTAACTTGCGAGTGGGTCTCGAGGACAATCTCTATATAAGCGGCAAAGAACTGGCGAAGGGAAGTTGGGAACAGGTCGCGAAGGTAGCGGACATGGCCCGTATGCTGGATCGTAAACCGGCCACACCGGACGAGGCGCGGGAGATATTGAATCTTCCGAAAAGGGACTGAACTCATGTTGTCGATCAATTTCCAAATGAGAATTGATTTCATAACTATCAGGTTTTACATCGGTCACATAGTAAGGGAGATATTGTAAATGAGTGAACTGAGTATTAAAGAAAAACGTGAACGAAAGAGAAACGGTGAGATTCTGGATGCCGCCCAGGAAGTTTTTATGAAAAAAGGTTTTCACGGAGCAACCGTGAATGAAATAGCGGAACGCGCTCTGATTTCTAAGTTTACGCTATATAAGTGTTTCGATTCAAAGGATGCGATTCTAAACGCTATTCTTTCGAGAGGCTATGCAATTCTTACAAAAAGCGTTGAGAAGCGAATCAAAGATGTTGAAGAACCGAAGAAACGGCTGGCGGCACTCATTCGAGCGGAGTTTGAGTTTTTTGAAAATCGGAAATCATTCTTCCAGATGCTGTTGATGGAAAAGCTGGATTTTGAGAGTGAAGTCAAGAACAGCATTTTATCTGCCTATCAGGAGCATATTGTTTTCATGGAAAAAGAGATTCGGAATGGTGTCAAAAAAGGAGAGTTCCGCCTGGTGAACACCGAAGATGCTGCATACATGCTGTTCGCTACTCTGCGGGCATTTGCACTCAGGTGGCTTTTTCAGGACTCGAAAGACAGTCTAATCGAAAAAGCAGACTCAGTGTATGACCTGATAATCAGATGTCTTGAATGCGAGAAGAAATGAGTAGCCCGCATTGGTGAAAAAATATGCGGGATAGGATAAGCATCACTTGTCGAAAGGAGCGGTGGCAATGGATTACAGCTTAACGGAAGAACAGCTTGCTTTCAGAGACGCTGTTTATAAATTCTCACGTAACGAGATTATGCCGTTGATGGAAGAGTACGAAACCAGGGGCGAGTTTCCGTGGCCTGCCTGGAAGAAGATGGCGGAGTACGGGATGATGGGCCTGCCGTTTCCCGAGGAATACGGTGGGGCGGGAGCGGACATTCTCACCACGCTTATCGGAATGGAGGCGCTGGGCCACGGTGGAGCGACTGCCGGACTCTGTCTTTCCTGGGGAGCGCATACTGTCCTGTGCGGGGTTCCCATCTGGCTGGTTGGCACCGAAGAGCAAAAGAAGAAATATCTGACGAAAATAGCATCGGCGGAATGGATCGGCGGATTCGGGCTTACAGAACCGGGCGCTGGGTCCGACGCGGCGGGCGTTCAGACCACCGCAGTAAAAAAAGGAGACAAGTATATCCTTAACGGCACGAAGATGTTTATTACTAACGGCCCCATAGGTAATGTTTTTGTTGTTATCGCCGTTACAAACAAAGAAATGAAGCACATGGGAATAAGCGCGTTTATAGTGGAGAAGGATTTCCCCGGATTTTCTGTGGGCAAAGAACTCAACAAGATGGGTAATCGCACTTCCACTACTTCGGAGCTGATCTTCGAGGATTGCGAGGTTCCTGCTGAAAATATGCTCGGGGCTGAAGGATACGGATTTCTCCAGGTGGGGAAAACTATTCTCGAGTGGGAACGCTCATGCCTTCTCGCCGCGGGTGTAGGGGGCATGGCGGCTGCGATAGAGATTTGCTCGCAGTACGCAAAAGACAGAAAACAGTTCGGACGCTCCATATCTGAATTTCAGGCAGTGCAAAGCAAGCTCGCTGAAATGAAGATGATTCATGCGGCGTCAAAGCGCATCATGTACAAGGTGGCCTGGATGAAAAAGAATGAGATGCCCGCAATGCTTGAAGCATCAATCTCCAAGCTATTTATAACGGAGATGGGTTTGAAGCTGGCGGACCATGCCGTACAGATTCACGGCGGCTATGGTTATATGAAAGAGTATCCGGTCGAATGGGGTTACAGGGACGCCAAGCTCGGCACAATCGGAGGCGGAACTTCTGAAATCCAGCGCAATATTATTTCCCGCATGATAATGAACCTGAAAAAGGCAAAGAAGGAAGGGATGAAAAGCTGATATGGACCTGAATTTTACGGAGCAACAACAGGAAGTTCAAAAAGCTGCGCGAGAGTTGTGTGCGAAAGAAATATCTCCTGCTGCTGAAGAAGTGGACGCACGTAAGAAGCCCGCGCATGAGCAACTGAAGAAGATCGCCTCGGCGGGCCTGCTATGCCACGTAGTCCCAAAGAAAACAGGTGGAAGCGGCGCGGGACTGATAGCGCATTGCCTCTGCATGGAGGAGCTTGCCGCCGCCTGCGCGTCCACCGCTCTTACAGCACACGCCTCCGGCCTGCTCTCGACTATCCCGCTTCTTTCTGGTTCAGATGAACTTAAAATAAAATTTCTTCCTG
>JAJRTR010000165.1 GCA_024278215.1 bacterium | reverse complement strand
TGAGGGGATACATACCGTATGGCCGAAGGTGACGGACGAAGACAGAAAGATGGTGCTCGAATGTCTGGATTCGGGTATTTTTACCGGCCCCTACGGGCCGCAGCTGCGTGGCGCGGAGGTCGAGTTCGGCGATTTCGTGGGCGTGAAGCACTGCCTGATGGTGAGTAGCGGCACGGCGGCACTGCATCTCGCTGTCGCGGCGGCCGGCATCGGTCCCGGCGACGAGGTGATCCTGCCTTCGTTTACTTTTCTCGCCACGGCGCTCGCGGTGATGGACCAGAACGCCGTGCCTGTGTTTGTCGACATCGACCTGAAGACATTCAATATTGATCCCGCGAAGATCGAAGCGAAAATCAATAAGCGCACAAGGGCGATTATCCCGGTGCATCTTCATGGGCAGTGCGCCGACATGGACCCGATACTCGAGATCGCGGAAGCGCACGAATTGCTGGTGTTCGAGGATGCGGCACAGGCGCACGGGGCGAAATATAAGGGACGCATGGCGGGCACGATGGGCGACGCTGCGATATTCAGTGTGCAGGCGAGCAAAAACCTGCCTTCCGGCGAAGGCGGCTTCTTCGTTACCGGCGACGACCGGCTCGCTGATGTTGCCAATAAGATACGCCTTTTCGGGCAGGACGCTTCTTTCGACGATGAAGCACTCATTGATCTCAAGTGGCCGATAGACCGCAACCGCGGCTTCGAGTCGATACTCATGGGCCGGCAGTATCTGCCGGGCGAACTCCCCGCGGCGCTCACGAGGTCGCAACTCAAACGCCTCGAAGCCAACAACGACAACGCGCGCAACAATGCCGAATACCTGACATCCATCTTTGATGACATCCCCGGCCTGATCCCGCCGCACATCGCCGAAGGCAACAAAACCGTATACCATAAATACAGGCTGCGGCTCGACCCTAAGGCGGCGGGTGTCGATGTGCCGCCGACCGGGTTTCGCGACAAAGTTCTCGAGGCCATACAGGCCGAGGGTGTCGAGGCGTGCCTGTGGGAAACACTTCCGCTGCCGCTCCAGCGGAATTTCAGGGATCACGTCGGCTACGGCAAAGGCTGCCCGTGGAACTGCCCGCTTCGCGACGAGCCCGCGGAAAAAACAGCTCCTGCCGATTTCGCGCGCGCCGTGGAACTACTCGACAACTCTCTCGTGCTTGGTTCGCATTCGTACCCGATAATCGCGCAGGACATCGAGGTAATGAAATACTATGCGGCGGCAGTGACGAAAGTATTTGAGAATCTCGACGAGCTTTTCTGATTCTATTCCGTTGCTGATCCGTTACTGTAAAGATAAATATATTCCGGGCGGCGCATTAAATTATGATTAAAACCGAATTCGAAGAGAAATGGTTTGATTACGACGGGTGGGAAATAAGGTATATAGACGAGGGCGAAGGCGAGGTGATACTTTTCCTTCACGGTCTGGGCGGCAGGATAGAGGACAACAGCAATTGTTACAAATATTTCACCGGCAGGTATCGTATTGTGGCGATGGATTGCCCCGGCACGGGTTCCTCGGAGATGCCGGACATCGAGTACAGCATTGATTATCTTGTAGACTTCAGTCTTGATTTCGCGTCGCGGCTGGGCATAGAAGATTTTTATGTTTGCGGCGGTTCGCAGGGTGGCATGCAGTCGCTGCTCTGTTGCCGGGCCGCACCGGACCGAATAAAGAAATGCGCAGTATATTCACCATCGGGCGTGTGGCCCGCGAAACCATTTCTTGCCGGTTTCTTCGGTGCGCTGCCTCCCGAATCGGTCAAGATACTGATGCACATTACTTCACTTTTCTGGAACTCTCCTTTTTACCCTGATTATATCGAAGTGCGCCGTAAAGCGCTCGAATACGTCAACAACTGCGACCTGCGCGGATACGGCAGGCATGTGATGGGCTGTCTCAAGTCGGTCTTCGAGCGCGACCACAGGGAACTATACAAAGAGATACAGACGCCAGTCCTTCTGCTCTGGGGCAGGCACGACTTCGGGATGCCTGTGAAGCAGGGCCGCGAGCTCGACGGCATTCTACCTGATTCGCGCCTTATAGAAGTTCCGAAAGCCGGTCATAATGTATCGTCGGAGATGCCGGAATATTTTGCGGATACGGTTATGGGTTTTTTCGAGGAATAGTTATGTTATTCTTCAGGAACCACGAAAATGCTGAAACCTGTTGTAGAATACGTTTTACCGTCGACATCAATAATGAACGCTTCGATGCCGTTCAGGCTCTCCGCGACTTCGATCCCCTTTTCGGGGCCGAGCACACAGAACGCGGTGGACAGCGCATCCGCGCGCATGGCGGTCGGTGCGATGGTTGTCGCGCTCACGCAATCCGAGCTTTTCCCTGTGCGCGGATCGAATATGTGTGAATATCGCCTGCCGCCCGATTCGATGTAACGCTGGTAATCGCCGGATGTCGTCACCGACATGTTTTCAACATTCAGAATAGTCGACTCCAGTGATTTCGCGCGTGGGTCCTGGATGCCGATAGTCCATAATCGGCCATCGGGCTTTTTGCCCTTTGCGAGCACATCGCCGCCCGCGTCGACCAGCGCCGACTCGATCCCTTTCCCCATAAGCGCTTCCATCGCGCGGTCCACGGCATAACCTTTCGCGACGGCCCCGAGGTCGATCCTCATGCCGGGTTCGGCGAATCTCACGGTTTTCGTTTTGTGGTCGAGCATTACCTTTTTATAACCCACACGCTTTTCGGCTTCAGCGAGGGCCACCGCGTCCGGCGCGCGGTTTTCATTTTTTGCGATTAGCCATTCGGCGACAAGCGGCCCGACCGTTATGTCAAACGCACCTTCAGTCAATTCCGATATTTCGAGCGATTTTTCTATAATCTCAAACAACTCATCCGAAGCCGCGAAGCCGTCCGCTCCGGCTGCGTTCAATTTATTAAGTTCGGAATCTTTGCGATAGCTGCTCATGACCGACTCGACGTGTTCGATCTCCGCGAATGCCGCATCTATAGCCGCGTCGGCCCTGCGCCCGCTCGAACTATACAGGGTGATCGTTACGAACGTGCCCATCTGCTCGCGGGTGCGCGCGAACTTTCCCGGCGCTCCGGCGCAGCCGGAAAACACGAGTACGTCAATAGCCAGAATGAAAATTATCAACAAGGACTTACTTTTCATCATATAGTGTTTCCATATAGTGCTTTCTTTGTGCTTGTCCCTGACATGTAGCGGCCTGTCTGGTTCCGGCTCTGCCGGTTTAGTGTTTTCGTCCAGACGCCATTTAACGTATTCTACACATTTCCGACATCTTCAAGCCAGACGATATTCCGCCCGAAAGGGCCACCGGACAATCCGTTGTATAACCGGCGGTCGGCTGTCACCATCTGCCCACCGAGGAAAGCTGCCAGCGCAATATACAGGCAGTCATAAACACTCCTGTGCGTCTTTACGGCTATATAATATGCTGAATCCTGATAGCTCTCAAAATGATATGTTATTATTGGAACCTGCCTGATCGCCGCTCTGGTATCATTACCTTCTGCTTCCGTAATAATACCGCGCCGAATCCATTTGCTTATGATGCTGTCAATTTCCAGAAAAAGAAAATCAGGCGCATGCAACTGATTGAAAGGCGCAAGGATTGAAAGCGCTTCGCCGGCAAGTTGCTCATCAGCAAACCACTTTGCGGCGACACTTGCATCAACAACAAGAATCATCTATCGCGACCCTCACGGATAAGCTCGACACTATCCGGAAAATCCCGGCCCTCGAACCTACGTCGAATATCAGAAATGTGTTTCCGGGCAGACTCGATATCCAACTGCATCAAGTTCGCTTCCTTCTCAAGTATTCTCTTCACTTCCGCCTGTAGAGACCTCCCGTCTTTACGGGCACGCTCCTTCAGTCTACGGACTACTTTATCGTCCAGGTCGCGAACAAGTATCTGTGCCATGCTTTCCACCTCCAAAACAAAGCGGTGCTATCATTATGATAGCATCAATCCTGTTGATGTCAACATTGAAGATACGGGCACGGGATAATTTGGTTGACCGGGAGGGCGAATAGTGTTTACCTTGCGGTGACGAGGCGCCAGCGTTCGACGAGGCGGCGCTTGTTTTTTCCGGCCCAGACTACATCGTCATCTATCAGGTTGAGAGAATCAGCCGTGATGGCACCGTCGGCGACTTCGGCGTTGGGGTTTAGAGGTATGCGGAACCACTGTTTCATGAGCGACTGCGCTTTTGCGGACAGCACCCAGTCGAAGAATTTCCGCGCTTCCTCCCTGTCCGGGCCGTTTTTGATGAGAGCGAGCGCGCCGATCTCGTAGCCTGTGCCCTCTTCGGGGAATGTGAGTATGACAGGGTAGCCGCGCGACGGGCCTTTCTTGAGCACATCGTGTGAGAAGGCGATCCCCACTGTGATTTCGCCGAGTCCGACCTGCGTCACACATGCGGAGCCGGACTTATTGTAGTGGTGAATGTTCTTGTCGAGCGCGGCGATGTACTCGAATCCTTTATCCTCGCCCATCAACTGGATTATCGTGGACAGCGCGGTGTAGGAAGTCCCCGAAGTATATGGATATGCGACACCGATCTCGCCCTTGAATACCGGCTTGAGGAGGTCCTGCCACGAGTGCGGCGGCTGCGCGCCGATGCGTTTGAGCCGCTCGGTGTTCACGGCAAATCCTATAGCGCCGAAATAGAAGCCGGTCCAACGCCACTGCGGATCGTGACCCTGTGCGGGGAGTTCAAAATCGATGTTGGGTTTATAAGGATCGAGCAGATTTTTTTCGCCGGCGGCGATAAAGTCCGTCGAGGAGCCGCCGAACCACAGACCCATCGACGGATTGTCCTTTTCAGCCTCCGCGCGTGCGAGTATCGCGCCGGACGACATGCGCACCCACTGGATGTGCACACCGGTGAGTCTTTCGTATTCTTTGAAATAGATTTTCGATTCGTTGGGGTCTAGCGCGGAGTAGATACGCAGCAACCTTTTCCCGGCGGGAACCGGTTCCTTTGCGGAGTCTGCGTTTTCGGAGGTTGCGGCGGTGGAAGGCTCGCCGGCATCATTGCTGCATGAAGTTGCCGAAAGTACGATGAAAAACAGGAGCAGAATAAAGCAGGCTGTCAGGATACTGCGAATACTTCTTCCCCTCACTTACCGGCCTCCGTGTCTTTTCCCGGAATATTCAAAACACACTGCAAGCCGGTCGCACTAAGTACTCGCATTGTAGCGTCCGAGACATTCTCGATGACAAGCTCGCGGTTTTTCTTGTTGCACGATGTATGTATCGCCAGCAAAGTGCCGATAACCGACGAGTCGAGATAGAGATTGCTTAAGTCTATTGTGAGCATTTCATCTTCAGGAGAATCCTCCAGCAACGAAACAACTCTTTTATGAAAAACGATCCCGCCGATGAAATCGTTTTCACCTTTTTTCATCGTGATTTTTGGCATGTGGACCTCATTTTTTGACCCCAGAAAGTCTGGATGTTATTATATCACAAGTTTGTCATATCAACCATTTCCAGAGTTTATCAAGCTCATGGAAACAGGAGAAGACCATGAAAAAAATCAGGATACTCGCTCTGGATATCGACGGTTGTATCGCGCCCGGCGAAGGACATCCTGCTGATCTCGATGTTCTCAAGGCAATTCGCGACGCGAATTCACGCGCGGACTCCGACACCAATGTTCCACATATTACGCTGTGTACAGGCCGTCAGCAGCCTTATGTCGACCTGATGGCCCAGATGACCGGCATCACATATCCCGTGATTTTCGAAAACGGCGCGGGGCTATATCTTCCGCGTGAGTATGATTTCCTATTCCATCCTGCGATCACTCGCGAACAGACGGCTTCTCTCTCCAGGCTGAAGGACCTGATCCGAACAGAACTTGTTGCGCCCGGCAAGGCTAAACTTCAGCCGGGCAAGGAAGTTTCCCTGAGCGTGTACCCGGCGGGTGAGTCCACTGTTGCGGATAATATAGATCAGCTTAACGAAATAATCGGGCGTGAAAGTATGGACTTTTTTCTCGACGTATCAGTTATGTGCGTCAATATCCTTTTTCCCGGAATCGACAAGGGAGCGGGTATCCGGTGGCTGGCGGAAGTGGTGGGCATAGCCACCGAAGAGATAGGCGCGGTGGGCGACTCGCACGGCGACGTACAATCACTTACGGCATCGGGCTTCGCCGCCTGCCCGGCGAATGCCGTGGATGAAGTCAAAGAGGTTGCGGATTATGTTTCACGGCTGGAGTTCGGCGACGGTGTGGTCGACATAATCGGCGAGGTTGCCGGAAGAAACAGGGAAGCCGCGAAATGAATCAAATTGCGGATAAGATACTGAAAGTGGCGATGGTGCAGTTTTCGCGCGACCGTTTTAACAGCGCGAGGAACAGAGAGCGCGCGCTCGAAATGCTTTCCGGCATCAGGAATGTCGACGTAGTTTGCATGCCTGAAGTGTGGATGGGGGCGGTGATCATCGAGGAAAACGAATTGTCCACCCTGCTCGACGACATCAGCGCCGTCGCGAAAGAAAACGGGATGTCGATAATCACAGGCGGACTCTTTATCAGGGAAGACGGGTGGCCGGCGGATGTGTGCCACCTGGTCGGCAGCGACGGCGTTGTTGCCGGTCGGCAACAGAAGATATTTCCGTCCGGCGCCGTCGGCGAGCGGCAGTATTGCAGAGGCGGAAACAAGTTGCAGCTTTTTGAAATCGCCGGTGTAAAGATCGGTGTCGCAATATGCGTCGATATGTTCTATCCGGAGATCATCAGGGCGATGGCGCTGGACGGAGCGGAAGTCGTGCTCAACCCGTCGAATATTCCGGAGGCGCGCATCGAACTATGGCATTCGCTTGTCCGCACACGCGCGGCGGAAAACACCATTCACACTATCTTCGTCAACAACACGAACACGGAATATGCCGACGGCAGAAAGGTCATGGGAGAATCACTCGCCGCAGGGCCCGACGGCATAAACACAGTCGCGCTCGATAAAGATGAATGTATCCATATTATCGAAGTTGACATATCGCAAATATACAGGCAGAGAAAAAGATGGGTCTATCTCGAAGACATAAGAGGAATGAAACCCATCGCGAATTCCGCTGTAACCGGCCACGCGCTCACACCGACGGATGTCACGCATTCGTCCGAGCTCGACTGAATTACACAATAGAGTCAATTGCAAAATTATGTTCGAGGCGAGACCGAACGAAATTGTTCAATCGCCTCAATAATAATACGGTATCTTACGACTGAAATGCTACGCAGGATGGTAAAGAAATGCTGAAAAGAGATCGGTGAAAGCTGGAGCTTCCAGTTACAGTCGTTTCCAAGGTAGACCTTTGGAACGATGAAACTCTGTGTGCTGTGCTCAAACCGCATTTGTTTGAGCACAAGAATGCGGCCTGTTTGGTTCCGGCTTTGCCGGGTTAGGGATATATTGAAGAATTACATCAGGAACGGGCTGGGGCGGCCGAGCACCCGCAGCAACGACATCGCTTTTCCGGCATTGTTGTTGCCGAAATCATGAAGCGAAGCGACTGCGGCGGATTTCAGCAACTGTGATTTTGTCAGCGCAACCGCCTCCTGCGCCATATCAGCGTCTTTGATCCTCGACAATGCGGCCGATTCCGATATTACCTGCTGATTGAGTGTGTCGACCTGCCTGCTTATTTCCTGATATGCCGTTGCGATGGATTGTTTCTTATCGGCAAGTTTTTCGAGCGCGTTGTCAAAGAGCACCAGCGCAACGCTGTTCCTGCCGATAATCAGGCTGTCTATGCGCGGAGAGTTCGATTCCGTATACGACATGGGAGTAACTAAATCCCCGGGTGCGAAAGCTTCGGCCGTGCCGTTTACCTGGACGAGAACACGGATGTAGTCGTAGCCCGTGTCTGTTTTAAATGTTGTGCTTCCGTCACCGTAGTCCAGCAGGTTCGGAGTGTTCACCCAGCCGCCCACTCCCGTCATGCTTTCTTCGATCCGATACTGTACACTATCGCCGGGGTTATTTGTCGCTCCTGTCAGGAAACCGTCCGCATCTTCGCCGAACTTGATGGCCGTCGTCTCGAAAGAACCGGGCATATTGAACTCCGCGAGCCGCCTGTCGACAGAGATGTTCCCGGCCCCGGACCCCTGTTCGAACCCTATCTGAGTGTTGCCGTTGTATATATCGACATACCAGTAATTCGCCGAAGGCACACCTGCGTTTATTCCCCTTACATCAAAGTCGCTGACCCATCTGATGTCAGGATCGACCGAACTGAGATTAAACTTCAGTCCGTCGGTCAGCCCGGCTGTTCTGTGCTCGAAGTCCACATCTGTGTATGCGCCCACCGGTCCGTTCGCGACATAAGAGTCCGCCCAGCTTCCACTGCCTTCGTGTGAGATGGGGGTGACTGAATCTATTGCGATCGGACCGCCCTCTCCGTCCATGAATCGGAAGTTCCCGAAGTAGTACAGCCCGGCGTCTCCGCCGAGCGACTCGCCATAAGTGTTCAAGTTAACTTCGATATCATAAGTGCCGTCCGTGTTCACACCTGTGACGACATAATCGACGGTAAACCAGTTCTGGCCCGTTCCGTCGATAGTGGCCGAGTTTGCAACAGGTGATTCAAGTTGAAAATATCCCGGGTCGCTGAGTATATCGATATTGTTTAAATTGGTGAACCCGGCGAGCATCTCCGCCGACGTGTCATACTGGGCGGCTATGTTTGTATTCGATAAGATATTTAGTCCGGCGATGCCGAGCGCGGAAGCGCGCGCGTCTATAGCTGTCATGCTGATACGCTGGCTTTCATTGTTGTCGGGGCCCGCCTGGATTTTCACCGGCTCGACTTTATTGAATTCCACCCAGTCCACCGTTGGCGAACCGAAGGCAATGCCGGCGCTTGTCATTTCGACAACTGCACGCAGGTATTGCTGATTATAAGTGAATGTTTCTCCGCTTTCGACAAGCGGTAGCGCTGTCCAGCCACCGACCCCGTCCGCGCTTTCCTCGACTCGCACATTCAGTGTTGTGCCGCCGGGCTGGGACGACTGCCATGTAAGAGACGCTTCGCCGCCTGCCGCTTCCATATCTATTGCCTGCGAATAGTAATCGCCGGTCGGTTCGATTGTCGTGAAATAGTTGTTCGGAACACTCCACGCGCCGAGTTTGGGACCATATATTTTTGTATTGTCAAAGTAAAGAGACACACCGGGATTATTTGACGGACTGTTCATCGAGAGGTCCCAGTCGGCGTTTCCCGGTGCGGTGATATTAACAATGAACGTCTGTTTTCCGCCCGGGCCGGCGGTGAAATTGTAGTTGACGGTATTTCCCGCCTGCGTCACCCCCGGCGTTGCGCTCACCGAGTTGATTGTCGTCGAGGCGTCGAATGTGATGCCGCCCTGGAAAGTCCTGTTTGTCGTGCTGTTGACCTCGACATATACATCCGCCGTCTGCAATCCTGTAACCCCGTCTCGCGAAACGCCTCCGAGATAGACTGTTATATAATTGTCGCCGCCGGCGGCCTGTGTGTAGTGGCTTCCGATACTGCTCACCCAGTCGACCGTATCCAGTTTTATATCTCCGGGACTTGACAACAGGTCTATCGAGCCTGCGGGAACATCTGCAAACGGCGTCGCCTGCCAGTCGGCCTGGCTGTCCAGTTTTGTCCTGTTGGAATCTCCACCGTCCAGGATGGTTTTTCCGTTAAATGTTGTGCTGCCGGCTATGTCGTCAATCCCCTTGAGGATTCCGTCGAGTTCCGCCTGCATCGAGTTCCTGTCCGCGACGGACATTGTCGCGGCGTTATATGATCTTACGACTACGTCTCTTCCCTTTATCACCAGGGTTTCTATTTCGTTCAACCCCGCCATAGCGGAATTCAGCAAATCCTGCGCCTCCTGCGCGTTATGAAGCGCAACCGCGGCACCGGTACGTTGTGCGTTCAGTGTCTGGCTGATACCTATGCCTGTCGGATCATCCTTGCTCGTATTGATCCTCAGGCCGGTCGATAACCTTTCAATTGATTTCGAAAGGTTATTTCCGCTCCGGTATATATTGCTCAAACACTGCAATTGCGAAGCATAAGGTGAAATCAACATATTTATTACGGCTATGTAGGCTTTGTGTGATGATGTATGATTGTGCGTCGTTTAATAATGTTTCATGTATGTCAATTACCCTAGAGGAAAGCAATCAACACACAACAACCATCATCGTTTTTTTCGAGAGAATTCTTGATGGAGATAAACCCCGGATTGATCTCCTTGGCCTGCCGGCTAAGCTGACTTTGGTGTTTCAATCCGCATCATGATAAATACCAAACTTCTACCTGTAAATCTCATTTTACATGCTTTTCGCGGTTTGTCAACGGTAATTTGAAAATAAATATTCAAAATGCCTTTTGCAAAAGCTCTTTTTTACTCAGTGCCTATCCTACACATCGAGATGTTTCCGTGGAACCAGGCAACCAGCCATACCAACCATCAAGCTCTGCTGTGTTTTAATGAGCCAATTGCAAAATTATGTTCGAAACGAGGTCGAGCGAAATTGTTCATAGCAAGGCGGAGGTGTAAAATCCTCGCAGGCGTACTTGTAGAGTATGTCGAGG
Source organism: bacterium (assembly GCA_024278215.1). Taxonomy (GTDB): domain Bacteria; phylum UBP15; class UBA6099; order UBA6099; family JAJRTR01; genus JAJRTR01. Next base: position 46,621 of record JAJRTR010000165.1, on the reverse strand, counting down.
ACGATTTTATGCCGACAACACAGCTATGGACAATAGCAGCCGACCGCAGCAGAATCAGAATTTTTCACTTGGCTCTAATGTATGCTATTATTGCATTTCGTCTGGATTTTGATTGATATATCAGCTTTGCGTGTAATAATATTATTCTTTCACCGGTGATGCGGTTAATTCACCTTTCCAGCTTAAAAACTGTTTTCGGCCTGGTCGTTTCAGTTGTCGTGTATTGCAGATGTAATGATATATGGTATAATATTTCGACATGATTATGGGGACACGGGCGCACGTCGCTCGAATGGTCAGCCGAAAGGGGAATAAACAAGGTGAAATATCACGCTAAGGATATTATTGACGGCCCGTTGGACAAAGTTGTTGAAATATGTCTGGACAGGAGCAGGGATGTAAGGGTTTATACGAATGTAACAAAGACCAAGGTCGTTAAAAGTGAGCGCAAAGGCAACAAACTGCGTGTTGTGGTGGAAACACTGGCCAACGGCGACATCCCGCCAAAGCTGCGGAAGCTCCTCTCGCCGAAGATGCTCACATGGACCGAAGAAGGCGAATTCGATTTCGACAAGTATGAATATAAATACAGGGTAAAAACGCACTATTTCTCCGATCTGACAAAGATCACCGGGCACTTCAAATACTACGAAGAAGACGGTAAAACCGTGCGGGAACTCGACGGAGAGATCAAAATCAAGATTCCGATACTCGGCAGGATAGCCGAGAAAAAGATAGTGGAAGTGCAAAAAGAAAATCTCAAAATCGATATCGATGATATCAGGGAAACTCTGAAGAAAGAGAAGAGTTGACCCGCACCGGCTCTTATAATTATTTCAATATTGTCGTATTCCCCCCACAGAAAGAACTTTTTCATGAGTGATAACCGGAAACCAAGAATATTAAGCGGCATCCAGCCCAGCGGCACTATTCATATCGGCAATTATTTCGGCGCTATCGAAAACTGGGTGCGCCTGATCGACGAATATGATTGTTTCTTCACGATCGTCGACTATCATGCTATTACGATCGAATATGATCCCGCGATCATGCAGACCCGGATTCGCGAGGCGGTTATGGACAACATGGCCGCCGGGCTCGACCCCGGGCGATGCACCATTTTTATCCAGAGCCATGTGCCCGAGCACACGGAACTGTGCTGGCTCCTGAACTGCGTCACGCCGATGGGCGAATTGAGCAGGATGACACAGTTCAAAGACAAGTCGCGGCAGCATCAGGAGAATATCAACGCCGGTCTCCTGAATTACCCGATACTCATGGCGGCCGACATATTGATCTACAGGGCCGCTGCCGTTCCCGTTGGTGAAGACCAGGAGCAGCATCTCGAGTTTACACGCGAGGTCGCCCGCAGATTCAACACGCGATTCGGCGACTTTTCAATGAGCCGAAAACGCTCATCGGTCGCGGAGCGCGGGTCATGGGACTCGACGGCGAAAAAAAGATGAGCAAGTCAGTCGGCAATTTCATCGGTGTCACCGAGCCGCCGGACTCGATCTGGGGAAAACTCCGCCCCGCGAAAACCGACGAGGCCCGCCAGAGGCTCAAAGACCCTGGAAATCCAGACATCTGCAATATTTTCGCCTACCACAAACTTGTCTCGCCTCAGGCGCAACTCGACGAGATAACAGAAGCCTGCACCACCGCTTCCATGGGCTGCATCGACTGCAAGAAAATTCTTTTCGAGAACCTTATGAAGGTCCTCGACCCGATCCGCGAGAAACGCGACGAACTTGCGAAAAATCCGGACGTTGTCGATAAAGTTCTGAAGGAAGGTGCCGAGCGGGCGAGAGAGATTGCGGCTGATACGGTTTTCGAGGCGAAGCGCCTGATGGGACTGATTCCGGGATAAGCTGCTTGCAGGTGGCGCCTCAGTTTTTCAGCACATTCGCGATAATCGCTATCGCTTCATCAAGTGTATTTTTATCTATTATCAGTGGCGGCGCAAATCTTATCGTTGCGGCGTTTGTGTCTTTGGCGAGCAGTCCGCGCTTCAGCAGTTTCAGCGCGAATTCATGGGCTTTCGGCACCTTGAATTCCATGCCGATAAGCAAACCTTTACCCCTGATCTCCTTTATGGACGAGTCGGCGAAACCGGAGAGTCTGCCGATGAAATAGTCGCCGAGTTCGGCGGCTCTGCCCGCGAGGTTCTCGTGCTCGATCACGTCGAGCGAAGCTATGCCGACAGCGGCCGCAAGTGGATTGCCCCCGAATGTGCTGCCGTGTGTACCTGCTGTAAAAACATCCATCACTTCGTCATCGGCGCACATCGCCGAGACCGGGTAGACACCGCCGCCGAGCGCCTTTCCCAGCGTAAGCATGTCCGGCCTGATGCCGTAATGCTCGAAGCAGAACATGCGGCCCGTGCGCGCTAGTCCAGTCTGTATTTCGTCGATGCAGAGAAGCACATTATTCCTGTCGCAGATTTCCCGCACCGCCGGAAAATAATCATCGGAAGGAACGATCACGCCGCCTTCGCCCTGTATCGGTTCGACTATAAACCCCGCCGTTTCGGGTCGTATCGCCGCCTCGAGTGCGCGGGCGTCGTCGAACGGCACAATATCTATACAGGGCAGCAGCGGCCCGAAGCCAGTCGTGCTTGCGGCTTTGCTCGACATGCTGATTGCGCCGGATGTGCGGCCATGAAAGTTATTCGCCGCCGCGATGATTCTCGCTTTGTTTTCAGGTACACCCTTTACATCATAAGCCCATTTCCTGATCGCTTTCATTGCCGTCTCGACAGCTTCTGCGCCTGTGTTCATGGGCATCGCTTTCTCGAATCCAGTCAGATTGCAAAGCTTTTCGAGAAAATCGCCCATTATGTTATTGTGAAAAGCACGCGACGTGAGTGTCAGCTTTTCGCACTGGTCCGACATAGCTTTCAGAATGTCGGGATGCCTGTGTCCGTGGCTCAGCGCCGAGTATGCGCTCAGCATGTCGATATACTTTCCGCCGTTCGTGTCCCAGACAAAAACACCCTCGCCTTTCTCCAGAACCACGGGCAGAGGTTCGTAATTCTTCGGACAATATTTATCAACTTTATCGGTATATTTGCTCCATCCGCCGGCCATGTTTCCCGTTTCCCTTCCCTTTGCACTGCGCCCGCCGCCCGGCAGGCACAAGATTAAACTATAGCTGAAAAGGGGGGCACCTTCAATATTCGATGTGCGTGTGAATCGACGTTCAGAACCAGCGGATGACGCTGAGGTCCCAGGTGCGACCGTCTTCGGGGTAGTTTTCAGTGAATTCGTATTCTTTGTCAAAGAGGTTGCGGACTGTCAGCATGTATGAGAGGTCGATGCGCGGGTCGTAGCGGACTTGCAGGCGGGTCAGGCCGATCCTGTCGAGTTCGCGCTCGTTCGCCGCGTCGGAGAATCCGTTTCCGTACCTGTCGTAGATGATTTTCACGGTTACGAACGACGACGGGAAGTAGTAGAGTCCGGCGGTGTAGCCGGTTCGGCGCGCGTAGGGTAGCAGGTTGCCGTAATAAGTCGAGCCGGGGGTGGCCTCGCGTGTTTGCTTATTGGCGACAGCCGCGAATATGTTTGCTTTGCGCGACAGGAGACGCTCGTACTCGGCCCTGTATCCTCGTGTTGTATCTATGCTCAGAACTTTCTCGATCCCGCCCGAATGCGAGTGCCACCAGTTTTTTATGTCGAATGCCGACACTTTGAGGAAGTCGCCGCGCGGGAGCCGCGTTTCGTAGTATATCTCTTTCTGCCGTGTTTCCGTGCCCGCCGCGGCGGAACTCGTCGCGTCTAGATACATCCACCCGTCGCGAGGCTGGTAGCGCGGCGTATATGACAGTTTATACGTTTCCTTGTTTATGTAGCGCAGCCGTGAGCGGTCGTCTATGCGGTAGTCGATTCCGTATTTCTGCATAGCTTCCGACCCGAGGTAATCGTGAAACACATTTTCCGCGCCCGCCATGTATTCGACTTTGTGGCCGCTCCTGTATTTCATCTGCACGTAGCCGTTGCGCTGTTTGTATGTTGCCGTAGCGCAAGTGGGAAGATTACTTACAAAGCCGTCTTCCCAGAGATCGAAATACCTGTACACCGAGTTTGATTCCGGCTGCGAATCGCTCTGGAAACCGCCGAAAACAAATTCGGTCCTGTCACTGTATTTCAGGTCGGCGCGTATCTCGTACTCATTATTTTTGTTCTTGAATTCGTCCTCGTAAGTGTCCTGTGTAAACACTGCGTCATTTGAATCGAAGTCGAAACTGTTGCTGCGCCCGTTGCCTGCGCGAAAGGACATCGAGAAACCGGGGGAGATTCTTTTTCTGTAAGACAGGTCGGCACGCGATGCGTGGAAATTCGAGAAGTCGTTCGTGTCGTTCGCCCTGCTGCCCTCGTCCGGGCCGGGTTCGCCCTGTTCTTCGATAGAGTAGTCGTAATAAAGCAGGAAAGTGCTGTCGCGGTCCTGCTGCAGGCCGACAAGCAGGCTGCCGCCCCGGTTTTTGCTCCAGCCGTTGACGTCGCGGTGGCCGTCGGTGTCGCCGGCCGTGAGAACAAACCGATAATTATATTTGTAGTCTTTCGCGTCGCCTGTGTGCACGCCCTCGATGTATCTTTTGTGGTTGCTGCCGCTTGTCGCGTAGACGCGGGACGGGCCGCGGTATTCAGCGAGTGTAACGACGCGCGGTTCGAGTAGCGCTGCCGAGTGCATCTCGTCGAGCGCGTCGTAGGTCTTGCCTTGTCCGGCGTAGATGATGCCGAGCTGGTATCGCGCCAGTTCGTATTCGGGATCGAGCGACAGCGCGGTGAGGTATGCCGACTCCGCGCCGTCGAGATTGTCCACCGCTTCGTAGGCACGGCCCAGGATGAAATGATTTTCCGGGTTTTCGGGTTGTGCGGTCGTGGCCTTGATCGCGAATTCGAGGGCGAGGTCCATCCTGTGCCGATCCACATAGAACGAAGCGAGCCGGGCAAGTGTTTTCGCGTGTCGCGGACTGACGGCGAGCGCATCCAGGAAAGATTTTTCCGCTTCGGCATATTTCCGCTGCAACTCGAGCGAGCGGGCCAGTTCGCTGATCGCGTCTGTGTTTTGTTTTTCTTTTTTCAGCACCGCGCGGGCGAGTTTTTCGGCTTCGACGGCCTTCGCGGTTTCTTCGAGCTCATTGTAAAGGCGCGCGAGATGTATCTTTGCAGTCGAGTAATTCGCGTCAGCCTCGATCGCCCTGCGCCAGCGGCGTATCGCGCCGTCATATTTGCGGTGCAGATAGTAGATCATCGCCAGGTCGTCGTTTGCGAAAGCGTTATCTTCGTCGAGCGCGAGGCTGGTGAGCGCTTCGTTTGCCGCCTGTCTGTACTTCTTCTTCATAATGAGAATGCGGGCGAGCACCTCGTGGCCCGCCGGGCTGAAATGATCGAGCGCAATCGCGGTTTCCGCCACTTTTCGCGCCTCTTCATACTCCATTCTGTAGAATCGCACCCGCGCAAGCACACCCTCCGCGACCGCTGAATCCGGTGCCGCCTCGACAGCCTGTCGCGAATATTCCAGGGCCCTGTCAAGCTTGTTCGACGCAAGCTGCACCGCTGCAAGCCGCACAAGTGCCTGGTAATTATCCGCATCAATCTTCAACGCTCTGTCGAGACTGCCGAGCGCATCCTTTACTTTTCCGAGCCGGATAGAAGCCTCCGCAGCACCCACATGCGCCTGCGCCATGCCGGGTTCGATTTTCAGCGCTTTTGCAAATTCATCGGCGGCGCGTTTTGATTCGTTTTTCCTCAGCAGCGCGAACCCCATACCCTCGTGCGCCATCGCGCGCGCCGCTTCCGTCTCAAGCGTATCAACCACTATCGGCGGAAGTTTCTTTTTATCTGTTTCTTCAATATATACAGTCGGACGCCTGCGTGATAAGCCCTTCTCTCCAGTAATCGTTTTTCCCGACATCACCAGTTCGCTCTGTATCCGTTCCTGTTCCTCGATATAAGCACGCCGTTTCTCTTCGGCAATCTTTTTCATCTTCTTCAGGTATTCTCCGACAGACCATTGCAGATCACCGAACTCGGCCAGCGCGCCCTCTACATCGCCCTTGCCGAGCCTGGACATGCCGAGTCCGAATATTGCATCCCACAGGGAATCGTCATCGTCGAGACACGCGTTAAATTCATATTCCGCGTTTTCGTAGTCGCCGAGATCGTGATAAACACGGGCGAGTTCGAGACGCGCCTTATAGTCTTCGTCATCCACATCGCCTTCAAGCTTGTCGCGCAATGTCTCAAGTGCTCGTCGCGTACCTTTGTTGAAGCTGAACTCCACAGCACTGCCCATCGCCCTGATGTCGAGAGTCCATTCTATCCAGTTTTTCGGGTCGACAACTTTTGGGGGAGTGGGTGCAGAGCCGGGCGACGCCGTGCTCTGCTGCGAGGACAACACCCGCACCGAGCCATACTGATTTGCGAACGTAGTGTTGCCTTCCACGACAGTGAGCGTACTTGTTTCGTCCCTGTCGACAGACAGCGCGAATTCTGTTCCCCTGACGGCCACAACAGCGCTCGGGGTATTGACGGTAATCTCATCGCCGCCTGTTTCCATGAGTGCCCACAGGTCGCCTTCGTCGAGTGTGCCCGCCGAGGCGGAATCCCCGTCGCTCAACGTAAAGCTGCTGTTTTCGTTTAGCTTCATCGTGGTGCCGCCGGGCAGCAGGAGAGCGGTGCCCGCGCCCGCGCCCGTCCTGACGCTCGCGCCGGGCGTGAGCGTCAGCTTCAAAGCGGCGGGTGACCACGAAGCGCCGCCGTCGACACTGTACTCGACTTCGCCGGTGATGCCGATGATTGTCGCGCCGCCGCCAATCGACGCGCACACGGGATACGCCGCGCACAGAACAATAGCGAAAATAAAACAAAGTATGATTTTATAAATATATATTTTCATGAATAAGCAATCGACTCTGTATATTATCGCAATATTATAACACGACAAGTAAACCATGAACCGAAATCATTTGTTGTCCCGCATGTTATCCCTGCTACCGGGCGCGCCGCCCGGCAAGCCACGGCATCACTCTTTTCATTATCTTAATCGTGATATATATGGGGATATTAATGAAGAACGGTGTTTTCTTTTTAAAGTGTTTTTCGTGGAAAGTCCACATTGTGTTGTAGAACTCATAAGTAGCGAGGCGCGGGTTCGAGCTTGCGCTGACACCTTTGCTGTGTACGATCACGGCATCCGGCGTGTAATAAACTTTCCAGCCGGCCTGCTTCGCCCGATAACATATATCAATATCCTCGGCATACAGGAAAAATCTCTCGTCGAAACCTCCCAGTTCCTCGACAACCTCGCGCTTCAGCATCATGAATGAACCGGAAACCGCATCGACTTCATTGACTTCGCGCTCGTCGAGATACGTCATATTATATCTTGCGAACAGGCGGCTGCCGGGAAAGAATCTGCCGAGCCGCGCGAGACGGCAGAAAGCCACCCAGGGCGTCGGTATACCGCGCCTGCAGGCAAGCTGAAGTGTACCGTCGTCCTCGAGTACTCTTCCACCGGCTATGCCCGCGCCGTCATGCTTTTCGAGAAAACGCTCCAACTCCGTTATCGAACCGTCCCGGAGTACAGCGTCGGGATTTAGAAGCAGGAAAAACTTTCCGCGCCCCACACTGAACCCCTGGTTGACCGCCGCGCCGAAGCCGACATTGCCGGCGTTTTTTATCAACTTTATTTCACTGGAATAATCGCCTATCCTCTCCAGGCTGTCATCGGAGGACGCGTTGTCGATCACAATCATTTCGAGGTCGGCGCGCCGCACGTCCATAAAGGAATCGAGCATTCTCGCGAGGGCGTAACCTGAATTGTAATTTACGGTTATTATGGAAGTGGTGATGCTCATGCAATAATTATCCCCTGTTTGCAAGCGCGTTCTCGGCCATCAGAAAAATTATTCCCAGGAACAGGAATGGGAACCATGCCGCGGCGGACCTGCCTTTGTATAACCGCGCCTGCAATCTTTCAAAGTCCGTAAATCTCGAAGCGTCCAGTCGTGCGGTCGTTTTATTATCGAGAATATTCGACCATGCGGCCGCGGCCAGCGGCGTCAGGTCGCCTTCGCCGGGATCATTGTTTACGGTAATATAATCAAGTTTTTCGCCGGAGCCGTTGCTTATCGAATACGCGCCGGGCGCGGGCTCGCCGTCGACAACGTATTCGGCGGGCGGTCCCGCACTCAACATTTTCATTCCCGTCTCTTCGCCTGTTTCAATATTTTTCAAAGTCAGCCGCCCGTCCGAGCCTGCGCCGCCGATGCTTATCGAGATCTGGCTGCCTGCAACGAAACTGTCCGCCTCATCTGTGAAACCGTTTGATAAATATCTCGCCAGTTGGAGAGTGAACGGCACAAAGGAGGGAGCCAGGGGAAAACTCGTGCTTGTCGGTCTGAAAGAAGAAGCCGCCAGGACAGCTCTTCCCTTTCCGATCTTTCGCTCGATTATAAAGGGAGCGCCATTTGAAAATGTGGCAACCACATGCGTTTCCGGGCTTGTGACCTCTATTGCGGCGGGCGCGTTGAATCTTATGTCGTCCGTCTTTTCGATGAGCAGCTTCCCCGCGCGCAAAGTAAAAAGAGGATGTCCGGGCGACATGCCGCCGATTGTGAAAAAGTCTGAAGCGGCGCTTTCCGTATTGCTATCACCCCCCGGTGCGCCCCTCGCGGTCGACACATCGATGCCGTCCGCGAAAAACGCCTTTGCTACAAGTTCCACGCCCGTTCCCGCACCCTCGGTATTTACAAAAACGCCGCCACCGGACGCGATATAGTTGCCGAGCAGCAACACGTCATTTTCCGTAAGTTCAGTTACGGCGGGCACCATCACAGCACCGACACCGTCGAATGATGTTTTATCAAGTCTGCCGGGAGATACTGTATTGATGAGGATCGAGCTCTCGCCGGGTCCCGCGCCCGAAGCGGCCCTCAGGGCACGCACCACATAAAAAGCGCCCGCCCCCGCGTCCCTTACATCTTCACCGGGCGCAAGCACCAGCACGTTTATTTCTTTGTTCACGTCGATGATGAAATAGCGGCTGTTGTCTTCAGGCATTTCGTCGCCGCTTATAACGACCTTTCCCCATACCGACCCGAGTTCGCCGAATGTCATCGTGAAGCAGTCGGCCGCATTGCCGGAGGCGTCGAGTGAAGTTTCATGCTCTCCCCTCTTGGTGCCTTCTATAAACAGCGACACGACAATATCGGAATCGTAACTGCCGTCGGCAGTGAGTTCATAACATATAGGAATGTCTTCGCCCTTCAGCGGGTACAGCGGCGTATCCACCTTTTTAATACGCACATTTTTTCTTTGTGTTCCACCTGCGAAATCAACAGCCGAAACGACTATACCGTCGCCCGCATCCGGCACCGGCATTTCCGACCTGAAAGAATGTTTCTGAAAATCGGAGAGCACGACAAGGTTCCTGCGGCCCACGTTTTCCTTGTTCAACCGCGCCGTTGCGAGCTTCATTTCGTGCGATATGTCAGCATCGCACGATTCGATACTTATAGAGCTGAGGCGGCGCAGCAGATCAGCCCTGCCCGCCGACCCCGAAGCCGATATCTCTGTGCCGCACACCGGTTCGACAGTGATATAATCGTCATCGGCAGCCGCGCCCACGATCTTCTCCGCCGCCGCACGCGCCCTGTCCAGAAAAGACACACCGGCCTTGCGCCATCCCATACTCGGCGTGTTATCGATAAGGATATGCACAGCAACCGGCGTTCGTGTGCCTGCGATGCCGATGTCGAAATGTCTCAGAACCGGCAACGCCGCAACCGCCGCGATGCAGCCGACCGCCGCCATCCGGCACAGCAGCACAAGCCATTGCTTGAGAGTCAGCATACGCATGCTGCGCCGCCGCGTCCCGAGCAGAAACATCATCGCCGGGAACACCACTTCACGCACGCGCCGCCGCGACAGCAGATGCAATATCAGCGGCACCGCCACCAGCGCCACACCGTACAACATTATCGGTTGCAGGAAATTCATATCAGTAATTGCCGGTCATTTCCGTTTTCTGCGGTCTCTCTTTTTCAAGTACCGCAATATCGTTTCTTCTGGCGATGTCGACGTGACGGTCGAAACAAAATCTATGTCCACTCGCGTGCAGAACTCGCCATACGAATCAATGAAGTCATGGAGGTTCTTCATATAGGCGCTTTTTACAGCCGTCGGATCGGCAATCATTTTCAGTGCGCTTTCCGGATCGACAAAACGCGCCGCGCGTGTAAATGGAAACCCTGCTTCATCTTCGTGCAGCACGTGAAACAGCGCAATCTCGTTTCCGCGCCCGCGAATCCATTTCAGTTGTTCCATGATCGGCTCCGGTTCCTCGAGCAGGTCCGAGAAAACCAGCAGGATACACCTTCGCTTGAGGGTTTCGCCGAGGCGGCGCAATTGCTCGGCTATGCCCGCCGCACCGCCCGCGTCCGTTGTTTCGATTGCGCCGAGTATCCTGTAGAGATGCCCGCGAGCCGCCACAGGCTCGACATGTTTCCCGGCACCGCCGTCCGCTATTGTCAGTCCTACAGCGTCTCCCTGTTTCAGCATAAGGTATGCCAGCGCCGCGGACAGCACACCGCAATATTCGAGTTTGCTGCCGCTGCCTGTGCCCGCGCCATAGTCCATGGAAGCGCTCGAATCGAGCAGCAGACGCGCCTGAAGATTCGTTTCCACTTCGTATTGTTTTATCACGTGGCGACCGCTGCGCGCGTAGACTTTCCAGTCGATATGCCTGATGTCGTCGCCGGGATAATACTGCCTGTGCTCGAGAAATTCGACGTTGAAGCCGCGCGCAGGGCTCCTGTGGAAACCATCGAGAAGACCTTCCACGACCATACGCGCGCGCACTTCCAGACGCGCTATCTTCTCCATCACTTCCGGCGTGAATACCTGTTTTTTCGTGTTGTTTTCCATAGTTTAACCGGAAAGTATTCCTCGTAATTCATCCGGAGCAATTCATTGCAGGGCCTTATCCCGCCTTGATGCGACAAGATGTTGTCGCGGGAAAAGAGATTTTCGAACACCCTCCGGCATCATTCGATCGACTCGACTATCTCCTTGTATTCCTTCACAAGCTGCACCGCCTGCTCGCGGCTGCCCCCTTCAGCGATAATGTGGACTTTCGGATCGCTCGGGTCGGGCCGCACGAGCACCCATGATTCTTTGTCGAGATTCAGCCTGATACCGTCCGTGAGGTCTGCCTTTTTGTTCTTGAACTTGTCCATCAGCACGCGCATAAGTTTCCCCTTCGTTTCCCATGTGCATGTCGTAGTATCGGATTCGATGAATATTTCGGGAATGCGCGAGTTGAGTTCGGAAATCGACAGATCGTGCGCGGCTTTGAGTTCGAGCACTTTCATGATGGAAACCATAGCGTCGAAAGCGATCTGGAAGTCCGGAAAAATGAATCCGCCTTTCGTGTCGCCTGCGAAATGCGGTTTGGTTTTATATGTAACATTCGTCATGAGTCCGCGTGAGTTGGACACAGTATAGACGAGTTTTCCTTTGTACTTATTCACAAGATTTTCGACGATATAGGGCGCCCTGATCTGGGTGGCGACAACAGGGTTGTCGTGCACTTTAGCGACAAGTTCGATCATCATGGCAAGCAACCTGTTGCCCGTCACGGGCCTGCCGCTGCCGTCGACGATGGAAATCTTTTCGGCTTCGCCGTCGACGATGAAGCCCGCGTCCGCTTCGAGGGCTTTGACGATTTTGCCGAGTTCATCGAGCCCGGCGGGGTCCATAGCGGAAGCGCGCGGATTGATGCTCGGATCGCTGTAGGCATTCAGAGAAGGCGCCTCGATTTTCAACCTGCCCAGTATCGGGGGCAGAATAGTCGACAGGCTTCCGTGCGAGTAATCTACAACGATTTTGAATCTTCTGCCCGTTATCCTTTCGATGTCGATGTAGTCGAGGAAGTTCTCGATGTACGCATCCAGACCGCTGCCTTCGAGGCTGATGGTGCCGACATTCGCGATATCGGCGCGTCTGAAATCCTGCCGCGAGAAGGTGCTCTCGATCTTCCTTTCGCGTGCGGTGTTTATGTTCACACCGTTTTCGTCGAAAAACTCTATCAGTATCTTTTCATGTTCATAGGGCGAGATGCGAACGTGAATACCGCCGAGCGCGTCGGACTCGTGGATGAGATAGCGAGTAAGCGGGATAGGCGTGATACGCGCGTCCAGCATGTGGACACCGACAGACATGAGGCCGGAGAGCAAAGCGCGTTTTATCACCCTTGCGACTTTGTGCGGGCTGCGGCTTACGATGATATGGCTGCCCTGCGGAAGCGTCGCGCCGAAGGCGGCGCCGAGTTCCGCGGCATATTCGGGCGTGATCTCGACATTCGCGAGACCCTTGACCCCGAGCGCGCTGAAGAGAGTTCCCGGCCAGTTTTCGCCCCACACGATGCTGTGATTGATCGTCGCACCGGACGATATGATTTTGTTCGGCCAGATTTTTATCTGCTGCTGGACAGTAGCGCCGGAACCGATATTGCACTTGTCGCCGATGATCGCGCCGTCTTTTATATTCGCGTCTTCGCCGATGATCGCACTCCTGCAAAGGACCGTGTTCGATACATTCGCTTTTTTTCCGATGTAATTGTTGTTCCAGATAATTGTCTGTGTCACCTGCGATTTAGTGTCAAGTATGCAGTTGTCGCCGATGATCGAGTACTGGTTCACAACCGCGCCGCTTTTGATGTGGCAGTTGGACCCGATGATCGCCGGACCCGCGATATGCGAGTCCGCAGCAATTTCAGTTCCTTCACCAATCCATATATTACCCTTCATTTTCTTTCCGCTGCGATTCAGTTTTATCTTCCCCGACATAGCATCCTTATGCACTTCCCGATACTGTTTCAGGTTGCCTATGTCGCACCAGTAGCCGCCGAGCACACAGCCGTACATCGGTCGTTCTTCCTCCAGAAGAACCGGAAATATATCGTTGCTCCAGTCATATTTCTTTTCTTCTTCCATGTACTTGAAAATTTCCGGCTCGAGGATATAAAGGCCCGTATTGACCGTGTCGCTGAAAACCTCGCCCCAGCCGGGCTTCTCGAGGAAACGCATTATTCTTCCGTCGTCGTCCGTGATCACCACACCGTACTCGAGCGGAGTCTCCACCCTGTAGAGAACGATAGTCGCCAGCGAGCCTGCTTTTTTGTGGAATTTCACAGCCTCCGTAATATCGAAATCCGTCATCGCGTCGCCGCTCATGATAACGAACGTGTCGTCGAGCCTGTCCGCGAGAACCCGTACCGCGCCCGCTGTGCCCAGCGGTGATTCCTCGATCGAGTAGTCCATCTGCACGCCGAAATTCGAGCCGTCTCCGAAATATGCCTGTATCTCATCCGCAAGGTAATACAGCGTTGCTATATGCTCGTTTATTCCGCAGGCGGCGAGCCGCTCGACAATGTGTTCCATGATCGGCTTGTTGCAAACCGGCACAAGCGGTTTCGGAGTGTTCAGGGTCAGTGGCCTGAGCCTGGTTCCTTCTCCGCCCGCCATTATCACAGCTTTCATATACGCGTCTCCTTTATGTGCAGCGAATATTCTTCATTACAATTGTTTGAAAACCTGCATTTTAATCATATTCATTATACAATTCAGCATCAAGTAAAACCATGCGGCCGGGCGTATGCCTGAACGGGCGGACCCGGAGAGCATGTTCATATCCATCATCGCTTTTGTCGAAAGGAATGAGCACACATAATACGTAATGAGCTGAAAAAACATCATCATCAATCGAAAGAAGGAGAAATAGATGTTCTGCAAAAAAAACGACAGCGGATATATCGAAGTGATCGAGGGTATCGAGCGAAAGACGACAGCGCACGGCGAGAAAACACTCATGACGGAATTCAGGCTGGCGAAAGGACACACACTGCCGCTGCACAGCCATCCACACGAGCAGACAGGCTGCCTCGTCAGCGGCAGAATGGTGCTGATAATCGACGGCACGGAACACGAAGCCGGTCCCGGCGACAGCTGGTGCATCCGCGGCGGCGTCGAACACGGAGCCCGCGTCATCGAAGACGCCATCGCCGTCGAAGTCTTCGCGCCTGTCAGGGAAGAATATCTGTAGCCCGTGTATTTCACCAATGCGGGCAACCTGTGGATTATTCGGTCGGCGAGTGGAAAATATTGCTACGAAATTTCTTTTCTGTCCATTATCAGCACTGCGATTGCCACAGTTATCACAACATAAGCGGCTGCATATAACAAGAGGAAAAACACGTGTTGGAGCGAAACGGAGTGTTCGCTGAACACGACCGGCGGGGCGAGGAAAGATTTAAAGTCGGGCATGATATAGTAGAGCGCCCGTGTGATATACTGGGCTGCCGCGCTTACGCTGTTCCAGTATATTTTGAGATCGTCGACCATGTGACCGATTGTCAGAACCATGAGTCCGAAGAAAAGCGCGAGATACTGCGAAGTAATAGTCGAGAAAAGAATTGTATAGCTTGATAGAATAGCCATCTCGAGGAAAATCAACGCGCCCCCGACAAAGAGAAGCGGCACCCAGATGCCTGTCTGCAACCTGACATAAAAAAACAGGAACGTTGTCAGCGCAAGAATGAAAACCAGAAGCATTAGAATAAAACCGGAAGTTTTTCCGAACATCCAGGCCGAGCGCGGGATCGGTTTCGACAGCGTGACAAGAACTTCCCTGTCCCTGATTTCGCGGCTGATGATATTCGAGCCGGTCGTGAGCGTCACAAAAACGCCGACCATGAAGATAACGCCGAGCCCCGTGTCGAGAAACATTTTCAATCGTTCGACGACCGACATTTCAGCAATAACCCGCCCGCCGAGAATGAGCACGATGCCGACGAAAAAGAAGCCGGTAAACGCACGGTCCTTGATAAGCTGGACCACGGTATTGAGCGCTATCCATAAAACACGAAGTCTCAAATCGGCTCTCCCACCTTTTCCATAAAAATCTGCTCCAGACCTTTGCCGTCCTCTCGATCGAGTATCTCCGTCATCGGCGCCTCGAGCACGATGCGACCTCCGTGCAGCAGCCCGATCCTGTCGCAGATCATCTCGATGTCGGCAAGTATGTGCGAACTGAAAAAAACTGTTTTGCCCGCCTCACGCAGCATATTTATTGATTCGCGAAACATTTTCCGGCCTATCGGGTCGAGACCGCTCATGGGCTCGTCCAGTATCACGAGGTCGGGGTCGTTCAGCATCGCCTGCGCGAGTCCCACCCTCTGGCGCATGCCGCGCGAGTGGTTCGAGACCGGTGTTTTCAACTCGCGGTCCATTCCCAGTTCTCCGGCAATCCTGTTTATCCTTTTTGTAAGATCACGGTGCGGTATCGAGAAAAGTTTGCCTATCATGTACAGAGCTTGATAGCCGGTGAGGTAAGGATAAATCGCGGGATTCTCGGGCAGGAAGCCGATACGCTCGCGTACCTTCCAGTCCATAGCGTCGTGTCCGAATACTTTCACATCTCCCGCCGTCGGTTTCAGAAACCCGAGTATAATTTTCAGCGTAGTCGTCTTTCCCGCACCGTTTGGCCCCAGAAAACCGTATATCTCGCCGGGCTCGATCGAAAGGCTGAGGTCGTCGACGGCGACTGTGACGATATTTCCGCGCCAGCCGGTCCGATACTCTTTTTTCAGATTCCTTATATCAAGTACGCTCACAGGCGCTGCCTCCCGCCCCTGGGTTTCGAGTTCTGGTACTTGCGCATCTTCGCGTAATGGTCCATTCTCATGCGTGGTTCGTTCTCTACTTTGCCGTTTTTTTTGAGCACATATTTACCACCGAACGGATCTTCCGGCATCTTTGAAATTATACCCGCTCTTACAAGCACGTCCAGGTCGGCGGGCAGTCTGCCGAACTTGCTCCTGAACGAATCGACACCGTTCTGGAGGGTTTCGATATGCTTTTCGACAAGAAGGTATCTTATCTGTTCGTCTATCTGCTCTCTGGTGTCGGGGTCGCTGGTTGTTTCATGAATATCCGCAAGAAACGTCAGCGCGAGATCATAGTTACGGCCCGCGGCATACAGGTTTGCCACCGTTTTTGGAGTCGCGGCATACTTGCCGGAAATCTCATAAGACAACTGCGCGTATTCCGCTCCCTTTTCCCAGTCGTCGAGAAAATAATACTGAATGAACGACATTGCCGAGGCGAGCACGGCCGAATCCGGGTTGTTCCTCATGCCGCGCTCGAGCAGGGAGGTCGCGAGTGTGTATTGTGCATCCCATGAGAGAAGCTGTGAGCCGTAATAATAAGCATATACAAAATGCGGATCGAGTCTGCATGCCATACTAAGCAAATCGTAGAGATCACGATCATCCTGCTGCGACCTGTTCACTTCTTCCTGCATCGTGAGTGTGGAAACCCTCTTGACTGCCATTTCTTTCTGCATCTCGAATATCTTGTCCGCGTTTAGCGTCGTGGCTTTTATCCAGTAGAAGTCCGCCACAAGCGGTTTCATACCTGCCGCGATGAACTCGAACATGCCCAGAGATGCAGCGCGGGTCGGCTGAAATGTGCCGTCGACTTTCCTGTTTTCTTCCTGCTTCCATTGCTTTGTAACCACAGTAACCTGGTTGCGCACAAGCGCCGCCGCCATGAATGCGGCGACAAGAAGAATTATCGTGCCTGCCTGTCTTCTCAGCATCGCTCAATTGTCCGTGGAGAACAACTTACCCCTGTCTGCACACTCTTTGTTACCATTACACCGTTGCAGTCCGCATTGTGGTGAAACATGCGGGTTAGCTATAAAATAACATAATATAAATTGTAAATCAACAAAGTAATTTAGTAGGCCAATTGCAAAATTATGTTCGAAGCGAGGTCGAACGAAATTGTTCAGAAGCAAGGCGTAGGTGCAAAATCCCCGCAGGCGTACTCGCCGAGTACGTTGAGGATGATTTTCTGTCGACAACGCAGCAATGGACAATTGCAGCCGACCGCCGCCGAATCAGAATTTTGCAATTGGCTCAGTAGTGAATGAAACACAAAAAGTATGCAATATTGACACATTACCGTTAGATCATATAATGAGGTATGGTAATCGTATTTGCAGTTCGTATTATATAGTGTTTTGTATACTGCAACCAGAAACCCGGTAGACCGGAATTTTATTTTTATCGCTTCTTAAGATTTTCGTCGTTTCGGGATTGTCGGATTATGTGTGAATTATGAATGCTTTGCCGGAAAATGAGGGGCTGAAAAAGAGAGTCGCCGAGCTGGAAGAACAGTTAAGGGTTAAGGATGCGGAAAAAGAGAAGCAGACAGGACATTTCATGTTGATGTCGCACCAGTTGCGCGCACCGCTTGTTTCGCTACAGACAGTGATTAAAGGAATAGTCGAGGGGATAACGGACGATCCGGAGGTGGTACGGCGACTGCTCGGGAAAGCGCTTGCGCGCGGCGATGAAATGCTCGATACGATCAATGAAATGATCGTACTCGGCCAGTTGTATTCAGGCGGCGGCGAAGATTTTGTCGGGGGCACATGCGAAGCGGTGGCAGTGCTTGTAAAATGTGTCGAAACAGTGTCGCCGTCGGCAGCGGAAAAGAACATCGAAATACAAACAGAAACGGACGCGTCCGCCGTGGCGGCGATTTCCGAACGGGCTCTGGAACACGTTTTTATCAACCTGGTGGAAAATGCTGTGAAATACAGTTATGAAGGTTCCACCGTTCATGCCGGTTTGAAAAAAGCAAGCGGAGGGAAAGTGGTTTTCACAGTTGAAGATGAAGGGATCGGGATACCGGAAGAGGCAGTTTCGGGAATATTCGACGAATTCACACGGGCCGACAATGCGAAAAAACATGCAAAAACCGGCACCGGGCTTGGTATGCCGATTGTGAAAAAAATAGTAGAGAAAGTTAATGGGAAAATCATTGTTGAAAGCGAAGCAGGTAAGGGTACACGGGTGGAAGTGATAATACCGGCGACGGGACCGGCATCGTGAGCAGTATCGGGCGATATATCCCGGTGCCGAGTGAGTGACAACCGGCAAAAGCGGGTGAGCCCGTTGCAAAATTATGTTCGAAGCGAGATCGAGCTAAATCGGTCGGAAGCAAGGCGGAGGCGCAAAATCCCCGCAGGCGTACTTGTAGAGTACGTCGAGGATGATTTTGTGCCGACAACGCAGCTGTTGACAATTGCAGCCGACCGTAGCCGAATCAGAATTTTGCAATTGGCTCGGGTATATAAACATTACGCGGTATATATGAATACAGGAGCATAAGATGTCAATAAAAGTGTTGATCATAGAAGACGACGAAGCGATATCGGAGACGCTGAAGATACTGCTCGAGAGTAAAGGTTATGAAGCCGGGCTGGTCGAGGACGGAGACCGTGGTCTGGAAAAGATAATGGAACTGCGGCCTGATCTTGTAGTGCTTGATCTTTATCTGCCGGGCAAAAGCGGACTCGAGATTTATCTGGAAATGAGAGAAAACGAGGAAACGGCGGATATTCCTGTGATATTCCTGTCTTCACTTACGAAATCGCAGATAAAAGTTACACTTGGCGATTCCGCGGACATCATACCCGAAAGTTCGATCTTTTCAAAACCGATAGCGCCCAATGCACTGATTAGCAGGATAGAGGAAGAGTTGTCCGGCATCGGCGTGGATTGAAACCGGTTGCGGCTATAATTCCTCTTGAGTTCTTCGGACTCTGTCGATAATCCGGTTAATTTTCTTTTGGCTTTTTTCGCACCTGGCATCTTCCACGCCGCTGGACAGGTCGATTCCCCACGGCCTGACCTGCCGGACGGCGGCGGCCACATTGTCGGGATTCAACCCACCCGCGATCATCACGGGGAAGTCCGCTTTCGCGACAAGCCGCGCGGCGACGGCCCAGTCCGATGTTTTTCCGGTGCCACCCATCTGTTTTTGCCCGTCCGGGCCGATTACAACTGTGTCCAGCAGAATCCGGTCCGCTCCGGCGTCAATGTATTCTTTCATTCGTGCAAACACCGCCTCCTCATCCACATCGCCCAGGCCGTCAGCAGGCAAATGTACGCATTTCCATATCTCACACACTATCCTGTTTCTGAGGTCGCTGACGAAATCCGTGTCTTCGTCGCCATGCAGTTGTACAGCCGCGGCACCGACTTCGGCATCCGCGCGTATTATTTTTTCGATGGCGGCATTCATGAAAAGAAGCACAACCGGAATTTCCGCATGGTCGGCCAGTGCGGCGGCCGACTCGATAGTCTGCGACCTCGGCGACGGCATGTCGATCAGCATCCCGGCAAAGTCGATTTCTTTGCGCGACACGAATTCAACATCCTCGACGCGGCACAGCCCGCATATTTTTATTCTGCACTTCATTATGTTGTTGCTCCTATATTTTCATATCGACCACTGCCGTTACCCGGGATCACACGAAAAGCTGAAATCGAATCTGCCGTCTTCGATACCGGCAAGACCGAGTCCCTGCGCGGCGACCAGGGCGGCGCCGTAGACGGCATTCTCGAAATCCATAACATTCAGCGGCAACTCGAAAACCCGCGCGGTTATACTCCGCCACAGGCAGCTTTCGACAAGGCCGTTGCCCGCGCCCGTGATCGAGGCGGTCCGCAATTCGCCGCAGAGTTTGTAGAAACCGTACAACTCTGTTACAACACCTTCCATTACAGCACGGGCGCGATGTCCGAGCGAGAAGTTGTTGAGAGAAATTCCCGAGAAAGACGCTCTGAGCGATGGGTTTCGGCGTGTGCCCCGAAGCAGGGGAGAGAACTCGAGGCCGTCGCAGCCGCTGTCCACCCCGGCGGCGAGTGTGTCGAGGACTGCATACAAGTTGTTTCCGCCGTCGAGTTCAAGTCCGAGTCGCCGAATGTCGTCGAGCAGGCTGTCTCTCAACCATGTATAAGCCATGCCGCCGGTGAGTCCCGCACCGACGTAGGCGAAGAGGCCGTTTATGAAGCTCCGGGTGTCGATGCCGGCGATTTTTTTGTAGCTGCCGGTCACAGCGCAGAACTGGCCGCTGGTGCCGATGTTTAACATAATGGGAGAAGCAGTGTCGAACACGCCGCTGCCTATCATGCACATCTGATTGTCGCCGCCGCCGCAGATAACCGGAGTGCCGGGCGCGAGGCCGGTCGCGGCGGCTGCGCCGGGGTGAACGCCACCTGTCACTTCATCCGTGGGCACGACTTTCGGCAATATTGCCGGCGGCAGTCCGAGCGCGTCGATCACTTCGCTGGACCACCGGTTCCGCATCGTGTTGAAAAGCCCCGTACTGAACGCGTTCGTCGGGTCTGTAACATAATCGCCGCCGCCTGTGAGCCTGCGACGCAGGAAATCCGTCGGCAACAGAACATGTGCTGTCCTGTCGAACAGTTCACGGTCGGTTTTCATAATATGGAATAAGGTGACGCCCGTGAACCCGCTCGCAAGCACATCGACGCCGAGTTCGCGCGCATCTTCTTCGTCGATCAGGCTGTTCATGTACTCGACGGCAGACGCGCCGTCGAACGCATCGTGTGCCTCGTTGCCCCGCTCGTCCTGCCAGTTGATTACCGGTCCGATAATGTTGTCCTGCACGTCATACAGAACCGTCCCGTGCATCTGCCCTGAGATGCCGATACCCGCGATTTCCGGGTCGGGCGCAGAAGCGGTTATCTGCCTGATCGCATCGACTGTGCCGCGCCACAGCACTTCCGGCTCCTGGAGCGGTGCGCCGGGATAGCCGCATGAAACAAGATGTTCCAGCCTCATTGTTTCGACGCAAAGCAATCCCGCTTTCACGCTCTGTGTTCCAAGATCGATACCGAGAATATATTTCATAGACGCGCTTTCTTCATCTTCGAAAAGCCGCCGCGCACGGAAACAACGCGCCGCAACGCGGCTACGGCCATGTCGTTTTATAATGAGGATAATACAAGATAAAAACAGAATACTTCAAGCGTCCGCGAGCTGTTGCAAGGTACGCCGCCTGTTGATAATGCCGAGGTTGAACGCGCCTGAATTTATCAGCCCGCGATTAACGAGTCCGTGGTTTATCGTTCCCCTGTTGACAACACCGATATTAACAAAGCCGCGGTTTTTTATGCCTTTGTTCACGAGGCCACGGTTGACGAGGCCGTAGCTGAAGACGCCTTTGCCGATGCCGAGATTGACCAGTCCCGCATTGAAGAAGCCCCTGTTCACGACACCCAGGTTCCAGCCGCCCCGGTTGACGATGCCGCTGTTGACAAGGCCCCTGTTGACAACACCATGATTCAGCAGCCCTTCATTCACTATCCCGATGTTTACGAGTCCTTTGTTCCTGATCCCGATGTTAATGAGACCGTTGTTGTTGACACCCACGCTTACAAATCTTGATAATTTCAAAATGATTCAACTCCCCCCGAAATGTTTACCGACTTGAATTCATAGCATTATAACATTGATGGAACTTAAAGTGTAGTGTCCAGTCACACTTGTAACCCGCATATTTCACCAATGCAGGCTAAAAACAATAAGGTTTAATTGATACTAAACTTGATTCGCGTGTAATTAGTCATACCCAATACAGCCGTTGTTTTCAAAGTCGGCGGAAATGCACAAAAAAGATCTTTTGCGAGTTCGCTATTGTTGCTTATTGGCTATTACCAAATGTCATCCGCGGTTTTTTACACACGAATCAAGCTTGTTCATTGTATTCCTTTCGGGTACAGCATATAGCTAATAACTGTTTTCCCTGAGGCGTTCGCGCTCGATGTAGTCGAAGAAGAAGGCAAGGCACACGCCGAGGCATAGAGCGAGTACGGCGGAAATGAGCAGTCTCAACTTGAGGCGCGGATGGCTGCGAACTTTGGGAAGGGGTGCTTCATCCAGCATTTCAACAGAAGGCTTCTGGCGCGCCTCTTCGATCTTCGACGTCTCGTATTCCGACTTCAGGTAGTTGACCAACTCCGTTTTTCGCTCGATGTCCCTGAAGAGACGCTGATACATATTTGAAAGGGAAGGAAACTGCGCGAATTTATAATTGTAGTCGGTAATGAATCTTTCGAGGTCTTCCACTTTGGCGTTCATGCTGATGATGTTGATGTCCTGGGAGAGCACTTCTGTTTTGTTGTAGTTCTTGACCTCCTCCTTAAACTTCAGCTTGAGACTATCGAGGTCTTCCCTGAGCATACGGATTTTCGGGTGATCGTGGTAATAGAGCTGCTTGGCGCGTGTGAGTTCCACTTCTTTTTCCACAAGCATGTTCCTGAGGTGAACGATAGCAAGATCGCGCAGATAAACATCGGGTGAAACAACAGCTATTTCACCATCCATGGGCATGCCCGCCTCGATGATGGCGTCGCGCCGGGATATCTGAGCCGCCATTGTAACCTGCGCCAGGGCGAGTTGCTTTCGCAGATCGGTGTAGACATTAAGGTTCGATGTCAGTTCCGCTTTCGGATCGGAAATGACTCCATACTTTTCCAGGAATTCTTTCCCGGCTTCCTCCGCTTTCGACAATTCTTCTTTTGCGGACACAAGGCGGTCTTCTATAAAAACGCGTTTGCGGGTAGCTGCGGAGAGTTCGTTGGCCATGAGATAGTCTTCCATGACATAGAAATATTCATTCGCGATCATGGCGGCCAGCTTCGCGTCGTTTGTGCTGACAGTGATCCTCAAAATTCTGGGTTCTTTGCTTTTCACTATAAGGTCAAACTTGAGATAATCGGGAATCACGTAGCTGTTGTCAAGCTTGTGAACCGGTTTTTTCGGGTGTAGTTTCCTGTCGATATTCCAGGCTACCCGGCGGGCGAACTTATCAGATTCCACCAGGGCGACATAAAACTGATTGATCTCTTCAGATGTCGGCATTTTCATTGTTCTTGGATCGACAGCTTCACGGATCGATTGATATGCCGAATAAATGGGAGTATCCTGCTCACGCTCGCCGCTGACGATAATCACCGATGTTGTCTCATAAACAGGTTCCTCGAAGAAACTCATAACAAACGAGGTGGTGACGATCAGGATAAACACGGTGGCAATGAGATATTTATATTTTTTGATTATGCGGAAGTAATCGAGTATGGAAAGCTCATCTTTTTCCAGGAAATCGTTGTTGTTTATTTCATCCGGCATAATGTATTTTATATACCAATACAGCAGTCATCCCTTCCAGGTTGAGGGGTTTTCCGCTTAAATAATTCTCTTTATACAGCAACCAATATTATATTTGATATGTCTTTTTTTCATAGTGTAACAGGTAAAAAACATTCAAATAGCCAACCGGAACCGACACTCTGTGTTGCTTATGCGACACTTTCAAAACTCTGTTTGTCTGCGGTCGGCCGCAATCGGTTCATGATTGTTTTTGTTCTTTGAGTTGCCTGCGGTATTCCCGGAATTCTTCATTTTCAGGATGAAGCCTGACGGCCCTGTCGATATTTTTCACAGCCTCTTCAAGATTATCTTTTTCGGCACATATCTGAGCGAGGCTGTGATATGATTCGGCACATCCGGGTCGATTGTCGATTGACTTGAGAAGTGTCTTCTCGGCGTCGTCCATCATGCCGTTCTTCATATATATGTCGCTCATGTTGTGATAATGTGTGTGATTGCATGGGTCATACTTTATCGCTGTCTTGAGGTCTTCAAGCGCTTCGTTAATCATGCCGACACGGGCGTAGTGCAGCCCCCGCTCACCGTAGAGGCGGTGGTAGTACGGGGCGACCTTCTCGGAAATATCGAAATAGTCCATGGCTGTCTGATAATCACCTTTAAGCGAATTGTAAACGGCGAGATTCAGCAGCGCGGTGATATTGTCGGAATTGATTTTAAAAGCATGGAGACTGGCTTTGCGGCCTTCTTCGAGCCGGCCGGATTCTATGAGTGCGCGCCCCAGTTGCGCGAACCCGCGATCATTGTCCATACCGTTTTCTATAGCTGTCTTTGAAGCTTTGATCGACTCGTCGTATTTGCATAGCTTGAGATATGCGCAGGCAAGTTTGATGTGCAGTTCGCCGTCTTCGGGATGTTTGCGGGATTCTTCCTCGAGCTTTTCGGCGGTCTGTTCGTCTTCTTTTATCCAGCAGAGGCGGCATCGGCGCCTGCCCAGTATCTCAAGATCGCGTGTAAGCATTTTTCCGCCTTCCGGTTTCATATTACTTTGTTCAGTCATTATCTATTCTGGCACTGCTTCAAAAATTTGCAAGTGCGGAATACTAATTCCTTCAAGCCGATTGCCACCGACCGCAGCCGACCGCAGCCGAATCGGAATTTTGCAATCGGCTCCTTCAATGGCCTCAACAGACGCGAACACCGGCCGGTTCCACGCGACGAAAAATGATGTGCGACATCCTGCCAATTATTTAATGCAGACTCTTTCGCGGAAGCCGCCGCCTGTGTCAGAATAGAGGCTGGAAATTCGGAGGCTGCAACATGATTTATTCGTTGAACGGCAAATGGCTCGCGAAACCTGATCCCGGCAAAAAGGGTGAGCGTGAAAAGTGGTTCGACACTTTACCGGCCGACACGTCGACCTGCGACTGGGAGGAAACGGATGTTCCCGGCTGCTGGAACAATTCCAGTGATTACTTCCGCTATGAGGGCACGTTCTGGTACATGAAAGATTTCCGGGCGCCGACGAAACAGCGCGAGTGCGATGTGATAAAAGTAATAAGGTTTTTCGCCGTGAATTATTTGTGCAAAGCATGGCTGAACGGTGTTCCGCTCGGCACACACGAGGGCGGCTGGCTGCCGTTCGAATACATTATTCCTGAAGATGTGCTTGCGCTGGAAAACCGGCTTGTGGTGATGGTGGACAACGAGCGGTCACCCAAAAGGATACCCGGTGAACTGTGCGACTGGTTCAATTACGGCGGTATCGTGCGCGACGTGCAGTTGCACTACAGGAGCCCACGCCACTTCCGCGACGTGAAAGTGAAAACAGACCTCGAGTGCGGCGAAGCGGTGATAACAGTGTCGATCTTCCAGCATGAAGTGTTCGATTTCGCATGGGAGATCGAGTTCGAAGGCGCTGCGGTTGCAGGGGGCGTTTTTTCGCCCCGCGCTGTGACGGACGGTTTTGAAATAAGAATAAAGAATCCCAGTCTGTGGACTCCCGACGCCCCGAATCTTTACTTTCTGAAACTTTCGCCCGCCCCCGAAGCCGAAGCTACCGGCTACGAGGTGCGGTTCGGAATAAGGACGATCAGGGTAAGCGGCCATTGGATTCTGCTCAACGGGGAAAAGATAAAACTAAAGGGAGTCAGCCTCCATGAGGAACTGCTCCCTTATGGCCGCTCGATACCGAGGGCAGAACGATTTCGTGATGTGCGCGACATAAAATCTCTCGGGTTCAACGCGCTCAGAACCGCACATTACACACACGATGAGGCGCTTGTCGACGCCGCGGACGAGATCGGACTGCTGGTCCTCGAGGAAATCCCCGTCTACTGGTCTATCGATTATGCCGACGGCGCTGTGTACGACAGGGCGGCGGCTATGGTGCGCGACATGATAGACAGAGACTACAATCACCCGAGCGTTATCCTCTGGTCTGTAGGCAATGAGGTGCCTGTCGAGAACCCCGACTGCGCCTGCTTCATGCGCCGGCTCATGGAAGAAACGCGGAGACAGGACGACACGAGGATCGTCACTTATGTGTCGTCGCGCTTCGCGCTCGATGAAACAAGGCGAGCCTCGGACGTCGCGTGCCTCAACTGCTACGTCGGCTGGTACTTCGGCGACGAGCGGATGCTGCCCGAAATACTTGATATAACCAGGACTACCGCGCCGGACAAGCCGTGGATAATTACGGAATTCGGAGCTGGCGCAAAAGCGGGATTCCTCAGCCCGTTTCGCAAAAGGTTCTCCGAGAACAGGCAGGCGCGGTTGCTTGAATATTACATAAAAACGCTGAACTCGCTCGACTGGATGGCCGGCTGGTTTATATGGATATACCGCGACTTCAGGAGCCCCCTCCGCATGAATAAACACCAGCACGGCTTCAATCGAAAAGGACTCGTGAGCGAGAAGCGGGAGCAGAAGAAAATCTGCGCGAGATTCCCGGCACTGCTTGTTGAAACGGTCGATGTCAGAAAAGCTGTCGCTCCGAAACTCAAAGCGAAGATACTCCGATTCATTGAAGAAGTCGCTATGGAATACGCGCTTGATATGATTATGAGTTCGCAACGGAAAAAGTATGACGACTTCTATAGCGACAAACCGGGGGAATAACTTTTTCAGTAACCGCTATAGCGGTTATCAATAGTAATTGCGTATGTGAAATCGAGAAACAACATGGTGTCGTGTCAACTTTGTATCGACGTTTTGAGGGCGCGGTCGGCTGCAATTGTCCATAGCTGCGTTGTCGGCACAAAATCATCCTCAACGTACTCGGCGAGTACGCCTGCGGGGATTTTGCACCTCCGCCTTGCTTCTGAAAAATTTCGTTTGACCTCGCTACGAACATAATTTTGCATTGGCTCTAAATTGTTTTCTTACGTCTTGGGTGTGCGACATAAAAGTGGGTTAAAAACAACCACATTTTTAATGTGTGAAAAACAGGGACTTACCTGTCCCGCTTTTCGCAAAAACCCCCCTCCGCAGTGGGAGGGGAGCCGGGTTGTTCTGCTTGTGGATTTTGTTTTCAGCATCCGCGGTATGCAACCGAATCCGTCAGTGGCTGAGAACTCTCGGGGCGGAAGTTGTGTTGTCGTTGCCGCCCGGCGGCGCTGTGCCCGGCAACTGATTTGCGCCGGTGTTGGTTACAGGCTGATTGACTTTTGTTTTAATAAATGCTTTCAATTGCTTTTCGATCTCGGTCATGCCCTTAACATCGTTGTTTTTTATCAGCTTGATTTTCTCGAATATGGCTTTTACCTGCTCAGGGGCCATCCCGAATCTGACGGCGTTGAGCAAAAGCCTTTTTGTCTTGACATTTAATTGTGTTTTCTGAATTTTGCCAAGAATCTTTTCGATGAAATGTATGTCTACGCCTCGAGCGGCGGCATCGATTATAAGTGAAACATCCGCGAAGTCGAGTTTTCCCTCCTTAAAAGACCTGATCAACTGCTCGAGTTTTTTCTTCGGGATATGTGCCTGCTTCGCTCTTTCTATCAGCGTCTTTTCTTTCGATTTTACCCCTGCCGGGTCACCGGTAGATCCCTGATTGCCCCCGTCCTTATTTTTCCTGTCGTCGATATTGTTTTTTGCGTCGCCGATTTTCTCTTTAATCTTTTCCTTCATTCCGGGAGACGGCACGTTCGGCTTTGGCGCTGCACCGGAAGCAGGCGGTTTTTGCGATGCGCCGGCAGGCGCTGTTCCCGACGAAGGCGGTTCAGGCCGGTCGTCGAGTTTCTTCGATTTCTCCTCGAATTTCTTTACCGCTTCACTTATTGCGCTGCTGTCGCCCTTGTTTTTTATATCCTGATAAAGTTTTTTCACCGTCTGCGGATCGACATTTTTGTTGCGGACAACATCCAGCGCTTTGTTGACATCCGTGTCCGAAGCACCCTGTGCCTTAAGGTTGAGCACGGTTTTTATCTGTTCGGCCGGCACATTTCCATTCTTTACCTCGTGCACCAGTTCTTTTTCTTTCTCACTGCCGAGCCCGGAACGCTTGATGGCGATTACCGCCGCGGCTTTTTTGTCACTGGCCGATGGTGCGTCTCCGCCGGATTCGATATTTGCGTTCGACAGTTTCTGCCGCAACTTTTTCAGACGCTGCATGTCTACTTTCCTTGGTCTCGCCGCACCTTCGCCCAGTGTGACGTCCGTCGCCTGCTCTTTCAACACCATGACTGCGTTTTTAAACTTATTTATTCGATCACCCACCTCGACCGCGCCCTCGAACACCGTCACGGTTGTAATATTCTTGTCTTTAAGAGACTCGACGGCGAATTCGGTGCCCCGAACTCCGGCAACTGCCGTGGGGGTCGAGATTGTGAACGCGGAATCATCCGTAGTCAGTTTTGACACTTTCGCACGGGCCATGCCTTCTTCAAGGTAAAATCCCGAGTTCTTCTTTCCTGTTGTGTTGTTTATTTCCACGAAGGATATTTTGAACAAAGAAAGTGGGCCGATAACAATAACGGATTCGTCCTCGAGCACGATGCGTGCCTTGCCGTCCGGACCAGTTTTGATCATATCGTTTTTTTGCAGGGCAATATCCTGTTCGACCGGTCCCCAGTCGCTCTCGTCGTTAAGCTTCAACTGCACGTCGCCTTCATAATACGAGAGTATCGCCACATCCTGGTTTTGTTCCGCATGTGCGGTGACGATAAACAGCGCTACTATCACCGTGATCAGTACTGCGATTCCTGTCTTTTTCATATTACACCTCTTTACCTGATTTGATAGTTCTGACGATATTTACGGCTAAGGGTTAAAAGGACACGTCAAAAACTATTCGATTTGAACGTTGCGGATTTGCGCCTTGATCGATTGCGATATGAACTGCGCCCTCATTCACAAAACTCTTGATTATGATGGGGAAATGTTGAATTTGGAGTGCGACAATTCATTGTCGCTTTCAGGGCCGGAAATCTATTCCCGGCAAAACAAAGCGGTGACGGATCACCGCACTCCAAATGAAGAAACACACCTTCCAGCAAACAGTTATGCTCTGTTCTTTTCGCGACAACCTCATGTCGCTAACGTCAACTGTCGGACTAAAATGTGTTTTTTACGGGAAAATATACCACTTGCCGCCGACTTTGACTATGTCGACGGAATCATCGACGAAAGCATCGGGGTTGCTGCCTGTTTTCAATACATAGTTTGCTTTGGCAATCAGTGAGACATTGATGTTGTGTTTTTCCTTGAACTCTTTCTTCAGTTCCGGTTTGACCGGGACTGTCTCTATCGCGCCGGCCTTGCACTCCTGAATATCATAAGCCTCGAACCTGGCTTTAAGGTCTTCCACCGTCGAATTTATCATTCTCCCGCCGCGCACGCCTCTTCGGGTTTCGGGATGTGTGAGAGCGATCACGCCGTTCACATCCTTTGCGACAAAAGCTTTGCACATATTCGCAATAAGCTCTTCGGGCGAGTTCGATTCGATAACCTTTGTTGTAATCCTGTTTTCATCCATATCATCGGCATTCTGTGAGCAGCCGGCGACGAAAATCGCAAAAACTAAAAAAAGTGCAATAGTTGTAAGTTTCTTCATTTGAGCCTCCAATAGAACATTTATTTGAAGTTCAGACAATATATTATTGTTTTATGGTGAGTATTGCAACCGGTGCTGGTCAAAACCAAAACCGGGAGATCATAATTTCAGAGAGAGTCGATATTTTCTTTTATCAACAAGGTGTTGGGGTGGTCGCGGCCAAGCTGCGCGAGGCAGATGTCGAGTGCGCGGTCGAACTGTTCGCGCGCGCCGTTTTTGTCGCCCATCGCGCGGAGCACGGCGCCGAGGTTGTTGAGACCGATGCCGATATCGGGATGATTCGGCGCGAGAGACGCCTCGTCGATTGCCAGCACACGTATATAAATGTCGCGGGCTTTCTCGAACATGTCGAGGGCCTGGTATACGCTTGCGAGATAGTTGAGGCAGACGATAATCCGCGGGCTGTCCGGCCCGAATTCTCCGGTCTCGATTTCGAGAGCATCCTCAAGGTATGTCCTGGCGGCAATATTATCGCCGAGTTCGTGGAGAACAGCGCCGAGATTTTTCATGCGCGACGCGGTGACAGGATGCCGCGCGCCGTAGTTCGCTCTGTCGATATTCATGGCCTGGCGGAAGTTGCGGCGCGCCGCTTCATAGTAGCCCATGTCGAAAAGGATGCCGCCGAGGGTATTGAGGTCGGTAGCCACAGTTGTGTGGTTGTCGCCGAAAACGCCCATATCGATTTCGAGAGCCCGCTCGAGGACGTCGCGCGCTTCGTCGAATTCGCCGCGCGCGCTGAGCACCGAGCCGATGTTATTAAGGTGAACAGCGATATTGGGGTGGTCGCCGCCGAGAGTCCGTTCGTCGAGATCGAGCGCGGTTTGAAAAACCGACAGCGCTTCAGCAAGGTCGCCGCGAATATACAGATATTCGCCTGTATTGTTGAGGATATCCACAGCGGCGGAGCCCGGCGCATCGAACGCGGCGGCATGTCGGGCAGCGGACAGCGCGTGCGCCGTAAGCGGGTCGAATCCGGTGAGCGGGTCTTTTTCGGTGCCGTCGTCCGAAATCGCTTTGTACAAGGCCGCTGCTGAAGCCGCCGCCCATGCCGCCCTGTCGCCGTCTGCAAGCGACTCTATAACCGCATTCTGTATGCCGGAGTGAAACCGGATGGAAGCGCCGTCAAAGGCGGCGAGTCCCCAGCGGTCGAGTTCCCGGGCCGCCGCTTCAGCATCGAGATCATCGGGAAACAGCTTTTTCATAGTCGGCGGGACGCGGTCGCGTAGACTCGATAGAAGGTCGAGCGGAATATCCTGAGGCGCGAGAAAAGAGCAGAAGTTGATAATGGACTGCGCTGAACTGTTGTTCCGCATGATCTCGGCGCAGGTCGTTTCGCAGGCGGCCGCGAGCGCGGGGTGCGTGCGGTGCGAGAGCAGGCTGTCACGGTTCATTGCCCTGAACAGGTTGCGGTTGTAGGCTTCAAGATATTGTTCGGGCGGAATATTTTTTTCGTTGATGAAGCCGGCAGCGAGTTTCATCGCAAGGGGCAGGTACACAAGCCTGTCGCAAAGATCATGCAAAAGGGTTTCGGCAACTCCCGGCAGCATTCCTTTCAATATTGCCCGCGCATCTACGCGCTCCGGAACATCGATGTCGTTCATTTCAGCGATATTCGGCCATTCTCTTATGGCTGTCGTACCGATTATGTGGCCTCTTGTTTTCAGCGGGATTAATTGCCTGAGCGATTCGCTGTTTGTGACGCCATCGAAAATCAGCAGCCAGTTGGTGTTCTTTTTAAAATATGAATCTATCGCAATCATGACATCTTTGAGATTAGTGTGATTGTCGACAAAGAACTCAAGTTCCGAAGCGAGTTTGAGAAATGAAGGTTTTATCAGGGCGGGTTCGTGCGCGTCGATCCACCAGACAATTTCATATTCTCCGCCGTAACGGGCGGCATATTCGTAAGCGAGAGCGGTTTTTCCGGCGCCGTCGGGCGCGTTGATGATCTGCGGCAGAGTAACCGGCCTGCCCGGATAGAGCGCTTTGCGCATACGCTGAATCCATATCTCACGACCGATGAAATTATCCGCGGGAGCAGCGGGAAGGTTGTTTATCTGTTTATTTTTCAATGTACCTTTTATTATCCTGGCCAAGACAAATTTTACGGTTTAAAATCCCTGGCCGTAAGCTTTGCGTTCAGCCTTATTTCGCTCCAGGTTTTATCTTCGACAAGCTTGTCGCCTTCGTAATATTCATACTTCAGCAGCAGATTTTCTTTTTCGCCGATCCAGAGAATTATTTTGTCGAGTTTCCTATCCTCCGGCAACGCCGCCGCCTTCGGTAATATCACGATTTTGTATGCTTTGCGGCCTTCTATCTCTTCGGTTCCACCGTATGAAAGATCGGCACCTTCAGAAAATTCCAATATTTCGTCGATGTCCGCCTGCCAGTCGCTCTTGAAAAAACCGGCCAGTCGCCTGTCGTCTTTTTTCAGTGTGATGGGGAACGGCATGTACGAAGCTTTCGCCGCGACTTTTTTTGTGCTCTTTTCCGGGTTGTAGGCGACCTTCGAGCCCTTCTCGTCGCCGTCGACGACTTCGAGTCTCCTGAAATCGCCTTTCATGAACCAGAATTCACAAACCCTGAACTCTTTGTCGTCTTTCCCGGTGGCAGCCTTATTGTAAGTGAAAAGAACTTTATATGAATCCACATCTTTGAGGCCGGTTTGCAGCCCGGCGAGGATCTTCGCCGCATCGGGCGCGGCATCTCCCGGTTTATCCTCCGCCGCGACTGCAAGCGTACAGATCATGTAAAACAGCGCTACTCCTGCAAGCAAAACCTTCTTCATCAATTCATCCTCCGGTATATTTGCTATTCAGCGACACACCTGCGCCGCCCGCTATATTCTAATACAAAATGTGCGCCGGCGCACTATTTATTACACCTTTCCGCCTGATGAAGCTCGCACTGTCTTTAATTCGCGCGGGCCTTATGCAATAATTCCCGGAACGCACTTGTTTGACGCACCGCATCGTAATTGAAGGTGATTTTTCCTTGTGCTATAATGCTGGTGGCAGCCTGCCGGACACGTTGTCCGCCCGTGGCCGAAACAGAATTTCGGGGATCCCGGCAGAGGTGTACCGGGAACGATAGAATGGAGCAGATGGAAATGGCGAAAAAGAAAAAATCGGTAAAAAAGACAGTTGACAAGAGTCAGACCGGAACACTTAGAGTGAAGAGCGGACTGGCGGAAATGCTCAAGGGTGGCGTCATAATGGACGTCACGACACCCGAGCAGGCGCGAATAGCGGAGGATGCGGGCGCGGTAGCGGTGATGGCGCTCGAGCGAGTGCCGTCCGACATAAGAAAAGAGGGCGGCGTGGCGCGGATGGCCGACCCGGAAATCATAGAGGCGATCCAGAAAACGGTCAGCATCCCGGTGATGGCCAAAGCGAGAATCGGCCACTTTGCCGAAGCGCAACTTCTGGAAGCGATGAAGGTCGATTATATAGATGAAAGCGAAGTACTGACCCCGGCGGACGAACATTTTCATATTGATAAATGGCAGTTTACAGTGCCTTTCGTGTGTGGGGCGCGCGACCTGGGCGAAGCGCTCAGGCGAATAGGTGAAGGCGCGGCGCTGATCCGCACAAAGGGCGAAGCCGGTTCCGGCGACATCGTCGAAGCAGTGCGGCACATGCGGACCGTGCAGGGCGCGATAACAAGGCTCACAAGACTACCCGAGGAAGAACTGATGACGGAAGCAAAGAACCTCGGCGCTCCCTACGATCTGGTCAGGTGGGTGGCGGAGAACGGGAAACTGCCGGTGCCGAATTTCGCCGCGGGCGGTATCGCCACTCCGGCGGACGCATCCCTGATGATGCAGCTTGGCGCGGAATCGGTGTTCGTGGGCTCGGGCATCTTCAAATCGGACGATCCGCCGGCCCGCGGGAAAGCGATTGTCATGGCCGTGACGAATTACAAGAATCCGAAACTCCTTGCAAAAGTGTCGAGAGGTCTGAAAAAAGCGATGAAAGGCCTCGATACCTCCAAAATGGACGAGAAAGATAAGCTCCAGGGACGCGGCTGGTGATCGGGGGAGCCGAACAGGTTTGAAGAAGATAGGCGTACTGGCATTACAGGGAGATTTCGAACTCCACATAAAGATGCTCGAAACGATGGGCGCTCCGGCCTGCGAAGTGAGAACACCTGCCGACCTGCGAACGGTAGGCGGCCTGATCATACCGGGCGGCGAAACGACGACCATGGACAGGCTCCTTCGTTTCAGCGGCCTGGACAAAGCCGTCTCGCGCAGGTTCAGAAACGGCACGCTGCCTGTCTACGGCACCTGCATGGGCATGATACTGACGGCGAGGGAAATCGAGGAATACCCCGAACTTTTCTGTTTCGGTTTTATCGACATGAAAGTGGCCCGCAATGCTTATGGCCGCCAGGTGGACAGCTTCGAGGCCGATGTAAAAATGAAGCTCGGCAACGGCGCAAACGGCAAACCTTTCAATGCTGTTTTTATACGCGCGCCGCAGGTTGTGGAACTCGGCGCGGGCGTGGAAGTGTACGCCCGCCACAACAGCCTGCCGATTCTCATGTCGCAGGGAAACTGCCTTGCGGGGTCTTTCCATCCCGAGTTGACGGATGACAGCAGGGTGCATAAATTCTTTATCGACAATTTTGTTGAAGCCTGACGCCCGGGACTGTTACAATAAACATATTACCGGTGTGATGAACGACGGGTGCGGAAAGTTTCGTGCCGCCACATCAAACACTATGACCACAGGTGGCCTGATTGCACTATGAAAGTCGAAAGAACTCTAAAAGACAGAAGCACAAAAGATAAAACACGCGCCACAAGAACCAGGCGCGCTTCGTCCGCAAGGCGTGCTTCGGCGGCATTGCGACCACAGGCAACCTTCAAAGACAGGCTGTCCGACACACGTGTGTCGCAGATCAGGCAGGAACTTGACAGTATCCTGCTGAAGATAGACACACAGGCGCATGAGATAGAAAAGAGCCTTACTTTTGAAACCCTGCGCGGATACAGGGGGCTCGTGCAGAAATTCATGAATATTGTTTTGAACGAACTTTATGTCGTTGAAGATAGATCGTCGGTTTCCAGAACCGGAAAGAAACAGCCGGGAATACTTGTGAAGAAAGTCAACGACGAACTTGACGCGCTTACACGGGATTTTCTCGACAAGCAGGAAAACCTGCTGGGATTTCTCGAGAGGCTCGACAGGATCCGGGGGATGCTGCTCGATCTTTATACTTGAGCGCAATCCGGGCCGGCTGCGTAACACCCTGGATACCACAAACCCGCGAACTGAATGAATTTCCGCATTGATACAGGACCGCAGATCTGAATTTAAAATATGCCGCTTTCTGAAATTACAGGACAGGATATCGCCGTCAGGTCGATTACGAGTTTCCTGCGTGATGGGCGAATCCCGCACGCACTGCTCTTCTACGGACCCGCCGGCTGCGGCAAACGCACTACCGCTGTCGCTTTCGCCCAGGCGGCAAACTGCACCGACACCCGTCCCGAAGAAGACGCCTGCGGCCAGTGCCGCGCCTGCCGCCGCATAGCCAAAGGCATCGACCTCGATGTCATCATCTACGAACCTTCCCGCCTCGGCTACAATAAAGACAAGGCCAAAGAGATAAGGGATGAAGCCTTCATCACACCCAACGCGGCAAAACACAAGTTCCTGATACTGTGCGATTCAAGTAATATTTACCCTGAAGCGGCAAACCTCATGCTCAAGATATTCGAGGAACCGCCGGCCTTCACCACTTTCATTTTCACAACACAGAATATCGACCGGATACTGCCCACAATCAGGTCGCGCGCACTGCCGGTGCCTTTCAAACCCCTGTCGCTCGAAGAGGCAATGCAAGTAGCCGCGGGCAGGCTCGACGCGCAAATGGTGCGATTCCTTCACCCGCTTGCGAAAGGCAATCTCGGTCTGATGTTCAAGCTTGCAGAAGACGAAGTCATGAGAACCGCATTCGACGACCTCGAGAAAATAGTGCTCCACAGGCTGGAAAACAAAAAAATCGTTGCGCCTGGCCTCGTCGCGGCCGAACTTGTCGCCCTGGCATCACGCATCAAACTCGCCTCCGAAGACGACACACCCTCTATCGCCGAACGCAAATCTGTAATCTTTCTCCTCGAGGCAATGCTCATCTTCCTCGACAGGCGCTTCAACGATGCTGCCTTGAACGCGAACAACACATCCGGAGCAGAAACAAACAAAGAACTGAAAAAGAACAGCGCTTTGATAGAATCGGTTCTCAGTACCATAAAAGCCGTAAAGGGTGGCGGGCACACTATTCTTTCGCTCGAAACACTCGCAATAGAATACAGAAGAACCGCGGGCCTATGACAGAATTACTGCGCTGCCCGTCTCTTTTGGATTTTGTCAGTACACTTTTTTTATCATCGAACCGGGGCTCAGACCCGGAACATGCCGCAACGACTGGAATGGAGTCAGATAATGAAATGTAGAACCGGAGAAGTCCAACTGGACTATATGAATAAAGCATTTTCCTACCACGCGCAATCATTCGATTTCAAGCCCGGCGACATCGTAATCGTCGAAACCGATTACGGGCTGGACATGGGGCTGCTGGTGAACGATATCGTGGAAAGAGAAGTGCCGGAAGACAAACTGCCGCTCAAGAAAATGTTGCGCCTCGCCACGGAACATGACCTGACAAAACAAGAAGCAATGATCCCCAGGGAAGAGAACGCCTACGAAATATGCAACGCGGAAATCGAAAAATCCGGCCTGAGCATGAAACTGGTGAGCGCACGGTTTTCATTCGACGGTTCGCGAGTTTCTTTCTGCTACACCGCCGAGAACAGGGTGGATTTCAGAGAACTGGTCAAATCGCTCGCCTCGCGCCTTCGCACACGTATCGAACTGCGACAGGTGGGAGTGCGCGACGAAGCCCGGCTCTTCGGTGGATACGGCCCCTGCGGCAGGCAACTCTGCTGCGCTTCCTTCCTGCGCGATTTCAAATCGGTTTCGATAAAAATGGCCAAAGAACAGGGCCTGCCCCTGAATCCGCTCAAGATTTCAGGAATATGCGGTCGTCTTTTCTGCTGTCTCAAATATGAATACGAATATTACATCGCGGTAAAAGGGTTGATGCCCGTTGTGGGCAAGCAGATAGAACGCGGCGAAGTCAAAGGCCGCATTACCTCCGTCAATGTATTGAAGCAGACCGTAACAGTCAAAACCGAAGGCGGCGGCTGGTCGGAACTCGACATAGAAATACCTGAAGATAAATTGCTGGAACGCATCAAAGAAGTCGAATGCTCATGCAGAAAAAACGAAGACAACTGCAACAACAATTGCCGTCGCAAGCAGGACAAATCAAGAAAACAGGATAAAAAGAAACAGGCCGGACGGAACAGACACGATGAAAAAGAACCGGCATCCGAAGAATCGACATCGCCACCGGTCAGGGAAGCATCTGAGACGGCCCCAGAAGAGAAAACCCGCCCAGAAGTCGAGTCGGCTGCCGAGGAGGCAACTGCGACGACGCCCGAAGTAGTAGATACTGTAAAGGCCGAAGAGACAACACCCGAGGCGGCTGCAACACCTTCTGAAGACTCAAAACCCGGGGAAGAAAAATGCCGGTCCGGAGAAAACCCTGAAGTTGTAGCTGCTAATCAGTCTGCTGAAAACGAAGAAGAATAGATACAACACTTTGATTCCGGCGCAAAAAGTCCGTTTTGAGTCTAAATGGAAAACAGTCAGCGAAAAACGTGGACTGGCAACACGGTTTTTTCGCACATTAAAAATATGGTTGTTTTTACCATAGGCGTTAACTTAACGGGGATTTTGTCGCATTCTTATGCGATACTGTGCAAAAAATGTGCGCTATAGTTCGCCATAATACCCCATTTCGCGCTTAAGTTAACGCTTATGGTTGTTTTTACCCCACTTTTATGTCGCACACCCTCCGGAATTCCACGACTTCTCTTCAGATGTCTATAGTGTTACGTTACTACTTCCATATGTCGTGCCCAACGCCATACGGACAATTTGCCAGGGGCCGGTTTTCATAGGTTACAAACGTGTTTGATACGGGTGAGAGTATTGTAAAACAAGAGAAAGCCGACATCATCTGATGAAGCCGGGCCTGTATTCTGCGAGGTCGCACTACGGGCTTGTAACGGGTTGAAAACTATCGTTATGCGAAAAACCGGTAGTGTCGTGTTGAAAGCTTTGCTGAAAGTACGCCCGGCAGGATTCGAACCCGCAACCCTCTGATCCGAAGTCAGATGCTCTATCCAGTTGAGCTACGGACGCTTATTCAGGATTTCTTTGTGAGAAATCCGGGTTAATATCAGTTGCCACATATATTGTAGATAGTGCAGAACTGTTGTCAACCGGGCCGGCATATCTGTCGGCGCGCAGGTCTTCGTGGTTTTCAATCCGGCAGCGGCATCATTCAACGGTTATTTCGCCCCAGGTGACGGATTCCTTTTTGCGGGTGGTACCCTGCTCGATGAAATCGCCGAAATCGTTAATATTTTGAGACATGATGCGCATGGGAACGGGGGGATCGGTTGTATATTGGATCTCATAGGTCTCGTTCTGGTCCGGATCGAGCAATTCGTAAAGGTCGTACTTGCCTTTGTACTCCTCACTGAGCAGGCCGTCAGGACAGTATCCCTGCTGGGGATCGACGTCGACCCAGCCGATGTCCCGGACAAAGATTTGTATCCATGTGTGGTCCCAGGGTTTTCCGCCGAAGAACCCTGTAGCTGTGCGACAGGGGATGTTGGTGTTGCGAAGAACCGCACATGCCAGTCGAGCGCACTCGACACATACGCATTTGTGGGAGGCGAGAACCTCTGCGGGGTTTCGCATGTAGTCCGGGGGGAAACGTGTGTTGCGGCTGCTGTTGTTGTCGTTGCCGAATGGGAAAGAATCGATATCCTTCACAGCGGCGCAAGCTGCCTCGCCGTATGTCAGGCCGTCTTTCGCGGGTATGATTTTTTTTGTGTATTTCCGCACCCGTGGGGTATGTGTTTCAAGGTCTCTGCCGGACTTCAGGAACATGGCGGCGGACACAGGGTATGCGGCGGCGCTTTCGGGTACCGGAATGTTTTTCCAGCCTGTCACCGGGCGCCGGGGTTGCTCCTCGGGGATGTTTGCCGTGTAATAGACAACTATACGTGACCGGGGTTGCAGTCCCGTGTATTTCAGATGAAGCATATACGCTCCCAGCGTATCGGTAAGTATCTCGGCGGTGTCGGCATTCGCCGGATAGAAGTAGACCTGTTGATCTGTGACAGTCTGGAGGTCGGCGTAAGAGGTCGGTAGATAGAAAACGGCATCGAATGTTGTGTCGGAGCGACCTATATTCTGAAATCCGATGACGTCTGCTATATGACCGTCTTCCGACAGCAGGAAAGGGTTGTTGTTCCGGCTCGACCGGCTCGAGTGTTGCGATGTGTTCGTCGAGTTTCCGGGCGGCGGTTTTCTGCCTTTCGGGGGTCTGGGCCGTGCATTCGCGGCATTGAAGAGGAGCAGCGCGGCTACAAAACAAGGCAGCAGAGCCCTCCGCAGGAAACGGCTTGCGGTTTGTATTTCTTTAGCATTCTGCATGAGTAATAACCTCGACAGTTCGGGACTTTTTTTTCGTGCATACAATATACGGTGCCGGGTTGCGTTGTTCAGATTCTTTACTTTGAGCCAATTGCAAAATTATGTTCGTAGCGAGGTCGAGCGGAATTGTTCAGAGCAAGGCGTAGGTGTAAAATCCTCGCAGACGTACTTGTAGAGTATGTCGAGGACGATTTCACGCCGACAACGCCGCTATGGACAATAGTAGCCGACCGCAGCAGAATCAGAATTTTGCAATTGGCTTCTTTACACAATATTATATTTTGCGATAATGTGTGTCAATAATCCGGATGTCTGTCGTCCTGTTATTTATTTCCTTTTTTCTACGCGTCGATTGTAGACGAACGCGGTTGTGATATATACTGTACTCGACATAATCTAATGATAATGTGTTTTTTTTGTCGGCTGCCGGATTGGACACTTATGGAAAGTTCCGAAGGGAAAAAACAGTTGGATATTTCGATACTCGGCCCTGTTTACAACGAGGCTGAGAACCTGGAGCGTTTCCATGCCGAACTGTTTGAGGAACTGGAAAAACTCGACCGTTCTTTCGAGATTGTTTATGTCGACGACGGCAGCAGGGACAGCAGCCGTGAGATACTGACGCGCCTGGCTGAAAAAGATGAAAGGGTTAAGGTAATTTCATTCACGCGTAATTTCGGACAGACGGCGGCTGTGTCGGCGGCGATCAATCATGCGACCGGCGCTGTGCTGATTACTATCGACACCGATCTCCAGAACGACCCGGCGGATATCAAGCGGTTGCTCGACCTGATAGACGAAGGCTATGACGTGGTGAGCGGTTGGCGAAAGGACAGGAAGGACCCGTTTCTGAGCAAGAAACTGCCTTCTTTTTTCGCAAACTGGATGATATCGGTTATCGGCGGACTTCATCTGCACGATTATGGCTGTTCGCTGAAGGCGTACCGAAGGGAAGTGCTCGGAAATGTGCGGCTGTATGGGGAGATGCACCGTTTCATTCCGCTTTATGCCCAGCAGGTAGGGGCCGAAATAATAGAAATACCGGTGAACCACAGGCCGAGGACGGCAGGGAAATCCAATTACGGCCTCACGAGAATCTTCAAGGTTATTCTCGACCTCTTCACTGTAAAATTCATGGGCAGTTTCATTGCAAAACCGGCCTACCTTTTCGGTTCTGTCGGTGGATTGCTTGGACTGCTGGGAGTGTTTTTCGGAGCCTTCTCTCTTTACGACCGTTATATTCTCGGCTTTCCGGTGCATAATAATCCGAAGATACTGCTCGCTGTTTTCCTTGCTATCCTGGGTTTCCAGTTTATTATGATGGGCCTGCTCGCCGAACTGATCATGCGGACGTATTTCGAGTCGCAGGATAAGCAGGCATACTTTATAAAATACCGCATAAACCTGGATTGAAGCCGTTATTACAACACGCGAAAGTAAAGTATGAAAGAGAAACTGCTCGAACTTATCTGTTGTCCGCATTGCAAATCAGATTTCTCTGTGATAGTCGACAAAACGGCCGACGGCGAGATCAGAAGCGGCACCCTCACCTGCGACAGCTGCGGCAAAATATACAAAATTACAGATTTCATTCCGAGAATACTTG
Organism: bacterium; assembly: GCA_024278215.1. Lineage (GTDB taxonomy): Bacteria > UBP15 > UBA6099 > UBA6099 > JAJRTR01 > JAJRTR01. The sequence goes on along the minus strand of JAJRTR010000165.1, from coordinate 6,317 downwards.
ATTCGCATGAAGACCCCGCAGTCTCGAAAACATCCGAGAATTTCGGCAACCAGTGGACCATGTTCAAAGAGATGTATTCCTTCTATAAGGAAGAATTCCTGAATTGGGTCTATCCTTTGAAGGAAGACGACTTCAAGGGCAAAAAGGTGCTGGATGCAGGTTGTGGTATGGCAAGATTTCTATACTACGCGGCCGAGTTCGGAGCCGAAGAGGCGGTAGGTGTGGACATCAGCAGTTCTGTGGATACCGCCTACCGGACTGTGAAAAACAAGCCCAACGCGCACGTGATACAGGCAGACTTGGCGAATCTCCCGTTCGACCGCGAATTCGACCTTTTCTACAGTATAGGTGTGTTGCATCATACGACGGACCCCGAGGGCTGTTTCCACTCGGTTTGCAAAGCTCTGAAACCCGGCGGGACCGCCCACGCCTGGGTATACGGTTATGAAAATAACGAGTGGATCGTAAACTGGGTCAACCCCCTTCGCAAGAATTTCACATCTAAACTTCCCACGGGTATTCTGTCGGCGATTTCATTCGCAATCACTCTTTTCTTACAGCCGATACTTAAAATCTTCTACTATCCCACAGGAGTAAAAAATATCGCTTTTCTGAAAAAGAGACTGCCCTATTTCCCGTATATGTATTGGCTCTCCAGAAGAAACTTTGCACATACACACGTGGTAGTCCACGATCATCTGACGGCACCGGTCGCCTTCTATATCAAAAAAGAAGATTTCCGGTCATGGTTCGATAAAGAGAAAATGGAAGACCTCGAACTTGTGCACAGGAACAAAAACAGCTGGACCGGGGTGGCACGTTCCAACCCGTATGGTTCACCGGTGTCGGGCCGCGATGACACTTGACTCCGACATCGGCGGGAACAACGAACAAGACGGAATGCAACAAGGAGTAAAACAATAGAGGAACCCCGCCAAAGATGATTGTCTGTCCCCATTGCAGGAAAGAACTGGACCCTCGCGAAGACTCTTTTTTCTGCGTGGAATGCGACAGAGCTTACCCTGTCGTCGATTCAGTGCCTGTCCTGACATTGTCCGAGGAAGACAACCGGGACGGTTTCGAGGAGAGTTTTTTCGAGGAGTTCCACGAAAAAGAGAGCAACCACTTCTGGCACAACGGCAGGAAACGAATACTCTATAACCTGATACGCGACAACTACGTCGAAGGCGACAGGCTGATAGAACTGGGTTGCGGATCGGGGAATGTTGTCGAGTATATAAATCGGCGCGGCATACCGCTCGAGGGCGGCGACATATTTATGGACGCGATTACCTTCGCGCGCCGCAAGAGCCAGGCTCGGTTCTTCAGGATCGACCTTAACGCATTGCCCTTCAGGGACGAATATGACGCTGTCGGGCTGTTCGACGTGCTCGAGCATATCGAGGACGACAGAAAAGTTCTGGAGAATATCAGGAACGCGCTGAAAAGCAAGGGGATGCTTTTCATTACAGTGCCGGCAGGAAAGAATCTCTGGAGCTACTACGACGAGTTCTATTGCCACAAGAGAAGATACGAAAAGCAGGAACTTAAGGACCTGCTCGAGGGTGCCGGTTTCCGGGTTGTGACAATGAGCTACTATGTGTTCCTGCTGCACCCGCTCGTGTACCTGACACGAAAGTTGTCGCCGAAGTACAGGAGTGAAAACACGGATATCAGAAAAAGCGACGCGGTGGACATCTCACCGTTTCTCAATAGGATATTAACTGCAATCATGTATCTGGAAGCATTTATTATAATGTACGTAAGCCTGCCGTGGGGCAGTTCGCTTATAGCAGTCGCAGAAAAGATACCGGAGCAAGAATAATGGGCCGACCGAGACCCGACAAAGATAATTTCATTTCCTGGAACGAGGAGATGATACAAAAATATGATCCGGATGAATATCATCATCATCCTTCGTTCATAATAAGAAATGTCGAAAAGCTGCGTTGCCGGAAGGTGCGCGCGATGTTCGACAAGTCGCAGGACAAAACGATTGTCGACCTCGGTTGCGGCGCGGGCAACCTGATTGCATACTTCGATGGCTTTGATTACATTGGAGTGGATATATCGGAATTTATACTCGCAAAGGCGGCGCAACGGGCGACAGGCAAAGCCTGTCTCATCAGGGCCGCTGTGGAGGAACTCCCCTTCAGGGACGGTTCCGTCGCTTCGCTTTTCTGCTCTGAAGTGATCGAGCATGTGCTCGACCCGTCAAAACTGATACGCGAAGCGCACAGGGTGCTCGCGGACGGCGGAACGGCAGTATTCACGATCCCCAATGAAGGCCTGATAAATACACTCAAATCGCTTGTGCCTGGCGCAGGCGGTTCGCGTGACGGCTACAGGGCGCCTCAGAGGATGGATGACGAATGGCACCTTACTTCCTTCAATGCCCGGTTGTTCGAGGAAATGGCAGCCGGATTATTTTCGATCGAGAAAAAGTCCGCTGTGCCTTTTCCTTTCGTTCCCCTTAGATATGTTTTTAAACTGAAAAAAACATAGGCGGATCGGGCATTCATACAAAAAAACAACAATATGGGCACGGAACAGATAATGACTTTCATTGAAAACTATTCGATCTATATCATGATCGGAATCGTAGCGGCGGGTTTTCTGCTTCGTGTCAGGAATTTCGGCAAGAAAGGGATATTCCTGTACGACGAGGCGGCATACTATCGCGAAACGCTGACCGTGCGCCACCTCTTCGCTTTTGTGCGGAAGCACTGGAAAGAACTTCTGAAAACGCGGCGCTGCAGAGACGCAGAAGAAAGAACAGCCCTTGAAAAAGAGTATTATTCGTCCCCGGCGACACATTATGCGTATTACAAAGCGTGGCATATTTACGCACTGACGGCAGCGCTGAAGTCGGGGCTGAAAAGGGACACAGCTATCGCATTGCCCTCTCTTATCATGGGAAGCCTGACACCTGCAATCGCATATTTTACATGTACGGTTGCATTCGATGAAAAAGTTGGGCTGATAGCTGCGGCGATGCTGGCCGTGAGCGGACTTCACGTGCTTCATTCGCGGTCCGGCGGTCCCGAATCCGGCATGGCTTTTTGCTTCCAGCTACTCCTCCTGTGCTCGATAGCACATAAGGCGGCACTGATTCACAGCGGCCCCGGTTTTATGTTCACGCCGACATCGTTTCTCCTGCTTGCTGGATATGGTTTTTTCGCCGCCGGAATAATATTGTTCCATCCTTTCTGGGCCGGATTCCTGCCGGGCTTGATAATACTTAGCGAAGCAGCCTTTGCGTTTGCGTCGGGCGGGACTATAACTCCGGGTCTTACCTCCGCAGGCATCGGGATTGTTCTCGGCATGTTGATGCTCTGCATCCTGGTGAGCGACCTGCCGTTTATTATCTGCGCTTTTTTATTTCCCGAAAGCGGGATAATTCCTCATTCACAGAAAGCCGTGACCCTGATAGCCTTCAATGTCAGAAGGTTGGCCGATATGTTCAGCAGAACCGGTGACACCGGCGTGAAGATCCCAGCCTCACACCGGTTCGGTTTCTACCCCATGCTGTTTATGAATACTGAGGGGCCGACGTTCACTATCGCCGCTGCGGGCGGACTGGTGTTTCTTCTCGTTCGCGGCGCGCCGATTGATATATACCTTGGAGTACAGGGACTTGTCTTCATGGGATTTATGACAATCATTCCCTGGAAAGCAACACGCGGAATACTTGTATTTTTCCCGTCGATAGTGATTTTTGCCGCTGTTGCTCTCGGGCAATTACCATTGTTCGTTTCTGTTGTGGCTTTATTATGGATTCTTGCAAGAAATATAAGGTATTCATTGCGAACTACCAGTCTTGTGTCCGGAATAAGCCGTACTGCTGAATATCTGCGGACAAGGGGCACTGACGGGTTTTTGTGCACTTCTTTTCCATTCACATCTTTGTACAGCAGGCAAGATATCCTTGCAATTCAACCTTGCCTTTTTAAAAATATTGCCAACGCATATACAAAATATAATTACAGGTTTCTCGTTATAGAACATCACGAGCACTTCCCATTGTTTTTCATAGATGAAACAATAGAACTTATACAGAAATATGTGGAACCGGTATTCACAGTGGAAGATCCATGCGTGACGTTTCTTCCCCTTTTCTGGGAAGTGGAATACCTGTGGCCCGGAGAGCAGTTCAATGAAAAAGTAAATCTGTCGAAGTGGAACAACTTCAGGGCAAATCCATCGGAGCGTGACCGACGGATTCGCGTATTCTCTCTTGAAGATGTCTTCAACAACGAAGATTTTATGAATGAAATATTAGTCAGGAACACTATCAGAGAATGTGTGGCCCTGATCAAGAACAAAAAGTACAAGGATGCGCTTACTCTTGTCAAAAAATTTAATTTTCGATATCCGGACAACCCGTTAATTAAGTTCTATATAGGCTTCTGTCATGCAAAATTGGGCAGAGAAAAATGGACAAAAAGAATATTTACCGAACTGATTGATGACGGCTCGCTACCCGAAGATTATCTGTCAATATGTGTGGATTTTCTCGCACAGTATGGAGATGATCAGCCCCTTTAGCCCCCCATATTTCACCAATGCGGATAAAAAATCGTGTGAATGCCTGTAATACAAGGCGCGGCAAGTGAGTGGTGAGGGAACGTACTTTGCTGGTATTCGATCACCCACCCGAAGCAAGCTCCTGTGAACAGATGAGCCAATTGCAAAATTATGTTCGTAGCGAGGTCGAGCGAAATTGTTCAGAGCAAGGCGGAAGTGCAAAATCCTCGCAGGCGTACTTGCAGAGTACGTCGAGGACGATTTCGCGCCGACAACGCAGCTATGGACAATAGCAGCCGACCGCAGCAGAATCAGAATTTTACAATTGGCTCGGATATGTAATTTGAAAAAGCAATCACCGGATGATATACTGTTGATTATCCGCTGGGGGTGCCGGAAAACGGCTGAGAACAGACCCCTCGAACCTGATACGGATAATGCCGGCGAGAGGAAAGCGGTCTGGAAACAACATACGACAAGCCCCCGGCGCAGGGGCTTTTTTGATGGCTGAAAACGAAAATAAAAAACTGCTCAGAGCCATCGACGCCAACCTGAACAGGGCTGTCGAAGGTATCAGGGTCGTCGAAGATGCGGTGCGTTTCGTCTGCGACGGGGAAAAAGCCGCCGCCGCACTTAGAGACATACGCCACAGCCTGAGAACCGGCGCGGCGATGCTGCCGGGCGGCGATGCCGCTCTCACGTCGGCACGCGACTCCGCGGGCGACGTCGCACGCAACGCGCCGCCCGCCACAAACCGTGAGTCGATCTCCGGCGTCGTCGCAGCAAACTTCAAGCGGGCGCAGGAAGCCACCCGCGCTCTGGAAGAATTCTCGAAACTCCTTTCACCCACCGCCGCCGCTCATTTCGGCGAATTGCGTTTTAAAATCTACGACATGGAAAAGGAAATCACTCCACTGTTCACGGCACATAACAATTGTTGAAAACAATGAAAGACAAAATTATAAATGTAACAGTAGACGGAGAAGGAATGTGCATCCCCGCCGGCCTCACAATAGACGGCCTGCTGGAGCATCTCGAAGTACAAACCAAAACGGCGATTGTAGAGCACAACAAGAGAGTGCTGAAACAACGCGATAACAAAAACATAACAGTCGAAAACGGCGACATAATACAGATAGTAAAGTTTATCGAAGGCGGCTGAAGATGGCCGGGGCTGGTGTCGTGTCAAGTCTGTAATGTATGTCTTTGCAGGGCTCTGCCGGGTTAGAAATCAGATTGCCAAATAACGGAGGACGAACATGACACTTATAGACAAAGCGAGAAAAGGAACGATCACGCCTGAAATGAAGGCAGTCGCGAAAAAAGACGGCGTCGCGCCGGAATTCGTTCGCGACGGCATCGCCGCCGGCCGGATCGTGATACCCAAAAACAAATGTCGCAAAGGACTCGATGTCGAAGGCATCGGTACAGGACTTCGCACAAAAGTCAATGCGAATATCGGGACATCCAAAGACCGCAATTCGCTCAAAAACGAGATAAAAAAACTCCACGCCGCGCTCGACGCGAAAGCCGACGCGATTATGGACCTCAGCACAGGCGGTAACATACCGCGCATAAGACAGGCGATCCTCGACAAATGCCCCAAACCACTCGGCACCGTGCCCATCTATGAAGTCTTCGTAACCGCGACAGGCGGCGGGAAAATAAAGCCGAAATTCGACCCCGAGCAACTCTTCGACATCATCGAACAACAGGCCGAGCAGGGCGTGGACTTCATCACCGTCCACTGCGGACTCACCCGCGTCACCCTCGAAAGAATAAGGAAAGCG
>JAJRTR010000009.1 GCA_024278215.1 bacterium | reverse complement strand
TAGCATTCATCAATTTTCTCTTCGATAAAATCTTTGGAAACTTTGTCTGCTATTCTTTTGATTTCCTTGTAATCAAGAGCCTGGTTGATACCAACATAAGTTTCCTCTATATTCATCCCGTGCTGCTTTTTTAACGTGCCCACACCCTTACGCCCTACTACATATAGTTTTACTTTTGATTCATCCTTTTCGGTAATCCACACATGTGCTTTCCGTATGATATTGCTGTTGAAACTGCCGCAAAGCCCCTTATCGGATGTGATGATAATTAAACCGGTATTGTTGACATGAGGCCTTGTGGCCGCAAGAGGATGGGGGATATTGTCCTGCCCGACATCCAATCTTTCAAAAAAAGACTGGAGTTTATCTGAATAGGGCTTTGCAGTTTTCGCGCGTTCTTCAGCGCGTCTGAGTTTTGCGGCTGCAACCATCTTCATGGCGCTCGTGATCTTCTGCGTACTCTTGACGCTTCCTATTCTTCTGCGTATTTGTCTCGGATTTTCAGGAATAGCCGATCACCCCTCTCTTAAGGTCTCTCACGCGCCGTCAAATTTTCGCTTCCGCCGGTTTAAACTGTGACTTGAATTCTTCTATCGCTTTTCTCATCTTTTTATCCAGGCTCTCGGAAATATCTTTTGACTCTTCTATTTCCTTAGCAATATCAGGATATTTACTATCCATAAATAGATAATACTCTTTTTCAAATTGCGCTACCGCTTCGATTGGCACATCATCGATATAGCCATTACTGCCTGCGAAAATAATCAATATCTGCTTACCGAGTGTCAGCGGTACATACTGATCCTGCTTGAGAATCTCGACCATGCGCGCACCGCGTGTGAGTTGCATCTGTGTGGCTTTGTCGAGGTCGGAACCGAACTGCGCGAATGCCTCGAGCTCGCGATACTGTGCAAGGTCGAGCCGCAGCTTGCCGGCCACCTTCTTCATAGCTTTCGTCTGCGCGTTGCCGCCTACGCGGGAAACGGATATACCAACATTGATGGCCGGTCTTACGCCGGCGTAGAACAGGTCGGTTTCAAGGAACATCTGTCCGTCCGTAATGGAAATAACATTCGTCGGTATGTATGCCGATACGTCACCTGCCTGTGTCTCGATTATCGGCAGTGCGGTGATCGAGCCGGCACCGTTTTCATCGCTGAGCTTGACAGCTCGCTCGAGCAACCTGCTGTGCAGATAGAAAACGTCTCCGGGGTATGCTTCTCGTCCGGGTGGGCGGCGCAGCAGTAGTGAAAGCTGCCGGTACGCGACAGCCTGTTTCGAGAGATCGTCGTATACTATAAGGACGTCCTTGCCTTTCAGCATGAAGTACTCAGCCATAGTGCATCCCGCGTATGGCGCTACATACTGGAGCGGTGCTGGTTCCATGGCACTGGCGGTAACGATGGTGGTATATTCCATCGCGCCGTGTTTTTAAAGAACATCGTGGATGCCGACAACCGTTGAAGCCTTCTGTCCGATAGCGACATAGATGCAGAGCATGTCTGAGCTCTTCTGATTAATAATAGCGTCGACGGCGACAGCTGTTTTGCCTGTGCCGCGGTCACCGATGATTAGTTCGCGCTGGCCGCGTCCGATGGGGATCATGGCGTCGATGGCCTTGACACCTGTCTGGACAGGCTGCTTTACCGGCTGGCGTTCCGTGATGCCGACCGCCTTTATTTCGATAACACGGTTTTCATCTGAAGCGATGGGCCCCTTGTTGTCGATCGGCTCGCCGACAGCGTTGAGAACTCTGCCGAGTATGGCTTCACCAACAGGAACGGAGGCGATTTTACCCGTGCAGCGTACCGTGTCGCCCTCTTTGATTCCTACATCGGAACCGAACAGAACTGCGCCGACATTGTCCTCTTCAAGGTTGAGAACCATGCCTTTGACACCGCCGGGAAATTCGAGCATCTCCCCGGCCATCGCGCTGCTGAGGCCGTATATTCGTGCGATACCGTCACCAACCTGGAGTATGGTGCCCACATCGGTCATTTCGACCTTGGACTGGTACTTTTCCAGTTGGTCTTTCAGTACTGAGCTTACTTCTTCCGGTTTCAGGCTCATCATTCACCTCTAACTAATCATACCGGCGCAGTCATCAGCGTTTCACGCAACTGCTCCAGTGTGCTGACCACGCTGCCGTCATAAACGCGGTCGCCAATCAGAATTCTGATACCACCTATTAAACTGTTGTCGACTTTCTCTTCAAGCAGAATTGTCTTGCCGGTCACTTTCTCAAGACCGATCTCAACTTCCTGCTTCAATTCTGTGGACAGCTCAAATGGCGAAAATATCGTCGCCCTCATCTGTCCGCGATGCTCCATCAGCAACCGCCTGAAGTCTTCCCATATCAGGGGGATGTACTCCTCGCGGTTCTTGTCGACAGTCATCATCACTAGATCATAGAGAGTCTCGTGAATCTTCCCCTCGAAAAGTTTTTCGAGCACTTCCTTCTTCTCTCCGGGACCTATTGCCGGGTGTGTCAGGAAACGTGTTAGTTCCTCACTGCTGCTGTATACATCGGCTACACCGGGGAAGTCTCTTTCGATGTCCTCGAGTATACCCTTTTCTTCAGCAAGCAGGAAAAGAGCCGTTGCGTATCTTGTAGCTATGGCGCGTTTCAGCATGTTCCCTTACAGCTCCTCAGTTCATAGATTCCAGATCGGATACAAGCTTTTTGACGAGATTCTCGTGCTTTGACCTGTCAACCTCAGCCTGGAGAACCTTTTCGGCTATATCCATGGAGAGAGTGACGGCGAAATCCCGCAGTTCCATCCTGGCTTTTGTAGCCTCGTCCTCAATGGCGTTTATTGCTCGCTGTTTTTCCTGCTCCGCCATCTTTCTGGCATCGTTTACGATCTTATCACCCATCTCGTTGCCTCTGGCGATGCCCTCGGCGATTTTCTCCTGGGCCTCTTCCTTGATTTTTTCGAGATGGTCCTTGTACTCCGCCATCAACTGCTCGCTCTCCTTCTTGGCGTTTTCAGCCTTGTCGAAGAGATCTTTTACTTCATTTTCCCGCGCGTCCATGAGGTCGAGTACAGGCTTCCACAGAAGCTTGGCCAGCAGCCCGAATACCAGAAAAAATCCCAGCATCTGTATAGCAATTTGCATAGGTTTAATACCCAGCGAACCAAATATCTCTTCCATTCCAGCACCTCCAGAACTACAGCAAGGAAAATTGCCGTCTCCGCTTTATGGGCGAAAACGCGGTTTCTTCGGGATCACAGCTTGCCCGAAAGTACGAACACTACGACTAGAGCGTAAATCGTGAGAGCTTCGATCAGAGCACAACCGATGATCATTGCCGTCTGGATTTTGTCTGCGGCTTCCGGTTGTCTGGAGATCGCGTTCATCGCACTGCTGACTGCGTTACCCAGTCCGAGCGCACATCCGAATGCGGCGAGCCCGACTCCCATCGGTAGTCCTAACCTCATCAGATCAACTGCTTCTTTGGCGTCCATGAAGTGTGTCCTCCTTCCACTTTCTAACAGTCTGATTTATGCTTAATGATGCTCCTCATGCGCCGACATCAGAAGAATGTAGACAGCGCTGAGGGTGGCAAACACTAATGCCTGAATGAATCCGAACAGCAGCGCCAGCGGATAGAACAGCGCCTGGAGCGGTATCGGGAAAAATGTTACTCCCACCGTCAGGCCTACCAGCGCGGCGATGACAACATCCTCACCCGTAATGTTTCCAAAAAGCCTGAGTGAGAGCGTGAGCGGTTTTGCGATTTCCCCTATTGTATGCAATACCAGATTAAGTGGCATCAATAAAACGTCGAGCACGACCATACCGGACGAATCGCCTGTGAAGTGCTTGATGTATTTCACCAATCCGTTCTGGGTGATGCCTCTGTACTGCACGAGGAAGAAAACACAGATTGCCATTGATAACGGCACATTGATATTAAGCGCGATAGGCGCTTTCATAAAGGGGATGAGCCCAAGATAGTTCATAAAGAGTATGTAAATGAATATTGTTCCGATGAAAGGAGTGAATTTCCTGCCGTCGTGGCCAATTATCGCTTTGACGAATCCGTCCATCCATTGTACAAATGCTTCCACAAGTACCTGGAAACCTGACGGTATCTTTGTGAGTTTGCTTTTTACACGAAGTGATATGACCGTGAGTATAATTATGGTGAGAAAAGCGTAAGATACATTTATGAGATCAAGCCATGTGAGCGTCATCGAACTGGGTTCTTCGCCGGGCGCGGGCTGTTTTCCGACCAGCACAGTATTGTGAATAGTATGCAGGTCTTCACCAGTTTTTGCCATCAGATAGTAGTCGAGGAAATTCTCAAGCTCCGGAATGCCTTCTTCCTGCTGCTCGCCATGTCCGCCGGCTTCTGCTCCGGTATGTGCATTGCCCTGCACCGCTGCTTCGCTGTGAGCCGTAGCTGCATTTGTGTTGTAAGCGGGAGCGTGTTCCATCTCCATTTGCCCGCCGCTGTGCACTGCCTGTTCTTGTGCGCTCATTCCGTAGAGCCTTTCTTAGCTTTTCCGAAATATTCCTGCAATTACCGTCATGACGATGAAGTATGAAAATCCTATCACCATCGCCGCATCGTTCAACCAGTGTGTCGAGAAGATGTAGAAGTAGGCGACGATTATTCCGATCAACCCCACTGCGCTCCATGCCACTCTGATTATCTTTGCCCCCTGTGGATTCGTTGTTTCCGTGAGGAGTACTCTCAGAAAATAGAGGTTGGCAGTCCCGCATACGGCCCCGTAAAGGAAGCCCTCTGCGAATCTTCCCGGTAGATATGACCTGACAAGGTACAGGACAAGTCCAATAAATGGAGCAGTCCAACATGAGTTTCCAATTATATTGGTAAGTAGGCTTTTGTCAAGAGTGTGCGAATTATTATTTTCTTCCATAAAACAATCTTCAAAAAAACCTTTATTTATTGCGTTTTTTTACCAGCATCAGTATCTCGCGAAAGCCTGCGGCAACGCCCAGCATCGAAAAAACCGCTACAAAAGCACCACCAGCGGGTATCCGTTTCTCTATAAAATCTCCTATAAGGTAACCTACTATAGTACATGCCAGAAGAGTTATCGGTATATTGACGAATACAGCAGCAGACCTGAAGGGCGTGAGCTTCTTATATAATCGGCTCTCATTCTCCGGTTCATGCTCCGTAGAACTTTTTTCATCTGCATCTTTTTGGTTTTCATCGGTCACGGAGGTTATTCTACCCTATAATTGATTTTTTGTCAGCAATATGGTGTTTTCCTTTATTGACAACACCACTGTCGAGCCAATTGCAAAATTCTGATTCGGCTGCGGTCGGCTGCATTTGTCAACAGCAGCGTTGTCGGCACAAAATCTTCCTCAACTACTCTGCAAGTACGCCTGCGGGGATTTTGCACCTCCGCCTTGCTTCTGAATAATTTCGTTCGACCTCGCTTCGAACATCATTTTGCAATTGGCTCTGTCGCTTACGGTGCGATAAGGACTTCAGCTCACTTCCATCAAGAAACCGGCCACCGCAACATCGACACTCACCGCCTGCTTGGTTATAATGGTTAAAATGCTCTGTAACGTAATATATTCAAGGAGTCCCCGATGACCGAACAGGCCGCATGTGGAGTAACAGGAATATGGAATCCTTCGGAGAACCTGCCGCCGCGAGTGAAGAAGCTTCGAGATGAATATTTCTCATTCTATGACCGAGACTACTTTCGCAACGAGGTGCGTGCTTACTCGACAGGCACCGAGTGGGACAGCGTATACAGTATTTATGTCTGGACGATACTGCCGGAGTTGTTCCCGTTTTTTACGGCGTTTTCGGACTCGCTGCTCGCATCGGCCGAGATTGTCGAACAGCCGAAGGACTACTGGAGCAAACCGCTTGCGGTGCGTCGCGCGGAGTTTTTCGGACAGGTGATTTCAGAGCGTTTGCCTGTGAAGATACTCGACGGCGAACTCATTGTCGGCTCATATTTCAACACCGCGCTCTCGAAAAATCATACGAAGCGTGAAGGCCGTATTTTGAAACGCTGTGTAACGCGCTGGCTGGATGAAGCGCGCATGATCCACGAAACGGGAATCGGCAATTGCGGCGCTGTGCCGGGCCACCTGATCCCAAATTATAAGAAGGTTGTGCAGAGAGGCCTCACAGGCATTGTCGATGAGATCGAGGAGGAACTCGCCGTCAGACCCCCGAAGTCGAAAAGAGACAACCTGCACGCGATGCGGATATGTCTCGAAGCTGTTCCGGGCCTGACGGAGCGTTATGCAGTCGAGGCAGAACGTCTCGCTTCCGCAACCGACGACGCGAACCGGCGCGCCGAACTGCTCGATATAGCGCGTATATGCCGCAAGGTTCCGTGGGACGCGCCGGAGACTTTCCACGAGGCGCTCCAGGCGCTCTGGTTCACTCACATGCTGGTAATGGCCGCCGAGTCATATCCCGGCCCCGGCCTGTCTCACGGTCGCATCGACCAGTACCTCGAACATCTTTATGCAAAGGACATCCGGGAAGGCCGCATAACCCGCGATCAGGCGAAGGAACTTCTCATGTGCTACTGGATCAGGCACAACTACGCTTACGACTTCCAGGGCCGCATCGGCAGCAACCAGGGCATCAACTCCGGCTTCGGCCAGCTTGTCACGCTCAGCGGCTGCGGCCCCGACGGCGAAGACCTGACAAACGATCTCACATGGCTGATACTCGAGGTCATCGAAGAGATGAACCTGCTCGAACCGAAACCCAACATCCGCATCCACAAGAACACGCCCCCCGAGTTGCTCGAACGTATTTGTGAGATGCTCGCGCGGGCACAGGGTGCGCCTTTCCTGCTGAATTTCGACGAGGCTTCGATCCGCGGCCTGAAATGGCAGGGGCTGCCCGAAGATCAACTATGGGATTACGCGCCGGTCGGTTGTCTCGAAAACACGCTTCAGGGCAATGACCGTTCCGGCACTGTCGATGTGAATCTTAATGTCGCCAAGGCTGTGGAACTTGTCTTCAACAACGGTCGCGACGAACTGACCGGCCGGCGTCTCGGACCGCGAACCGGCGAGCCGGAATCATTCAAGACATTCGAGGCCTTTTATTCCGCCTTGAATAAACAGCTCGACGCTATCGTTGACAGGATCATCGAAGCCGCCGGTGAGGCGGATGGAATGCGCGCTGCTTTCGAGCCGACCCCGTACCTTTCGACACTGGTCGACGGTTGCATTAAAAACGGAGTCGACATAACATCCGGCGGCGCGGAGTACAACTTCATTACTGTCGAAGGTATCGGTTTCGCAACCCTCGTCGATTCTGTCGTCGCCGTTAAATCGCTTGTTTTCGATCAGAAAAAAATATCTATGCACGAACTTGCGCTCGCTCTAAAAGATAATTTCGAGGGCCACGAAAAGACACGCATGTTGCTGATGAACCGTGCTCCGAAGTATGGGACAGACAGCGACGAGGCCGACAAACTGGCCCGCGAACTGAGTGAACACTGGACGAAGAGAACATTCGGCAGAGTCAGCAAAAAAACAGGACGCAGGTTCCGCGGCGGCTACCTTTCCTGGAATTACTGGATAAGTTACGGGCCCCTCACCGCCGCCACTCCCGACGGTCGCCTGCGCGGCCAATTTCTTTCCAACGGCATCGGCCCGGTAAACGGTATGGATAAAAAAGGGCCGACGGCGAATATACGTTCCGTAGGCAAAGTCGGGCTCGAGACCGCTCCCAACGGTGCTTCGCACACTATGAGCATCAGCCCGTCGCTGCTGCGCGACCCCGAGCATAAAGAAAAACTTGCCGCGCTCATCCGCGCTTACGGTGAGCAGGGCGGCACCGCGCTCCAGATAAATATGCTTGATGTGGACACACTGAAAAAAGCTCGCGACAATCCGCAGGAATACAGTAACCTGCTGGTGCGGGTTACCGGCTATAACGCATATTTTGTCAATCTCGGCCGCGAGATACAGGAAGAGATTATCGCCCGTGAAAGCGGTGTGCTGTAATTGCAGAAATTCAACGCGGATAATACATAAATGTTATGGAAGCAACAATATTCAATGTCCAGAGGTTCAGCACCGAGGACGGGCCCGGCATAAGAACAACTGTTTTTTTTAAAGGCTGTCCGCTCAGATGCGCGTGGTGCCACAACCCCGAAGGCATTTCCCCACGACCCGAACTGATGTGGTACGACACCCACTGCATCGCCGCGCGCGACTGCCTCGCCGCGTGTCCCGAAAGCGCGCTCGAACTCACTGCCGACGGCATGAATATTGATCGCGATAAATGCACCGCCTGCGGCACATGCGCCGAAGAATGCCCCGCCGCGGCTCTCGACATCATCGGCGTAACATGGACGCTCGATAAACTTTTCGACGAGATTGTACGCGACGTTTCTTTCTATGAAAACTCCGGGGGCGGAATAACACTTTCCGGCGGCGAGGTGCTGTTGCAGCACGACTTCGCTTCGGCGCTGATACATAAATGCAAACAGAATAAACTTCATGTCGCAGTGGACACAACAGGCTTTGCTTCGCCCGGGATATTCGACAACGTCACCGGTCCCGCCGACCTCGTTCTCCTCGATCTTAAAACGATGGACGATGCTGCAAGCCGCGAATTCACAGGAGTTTCTCTCGATCTTATTCTCGAAAACGCGAGGCGGCTGGGGCAATCCGGCAAGCCGGTCTGGGTGCGCACTCCGGTCGTGCCCGGCGCGACGGATTCGCCGGACAACATTGAAGCAGTAAGCAGATTCATCGTAGCGAATCTGCCGAATTGCGAGCGATACGACCTGTTGCCTTTCAGCAATCTTTGTATTTCCAAGTATGAACGTCTCGACATGCCTTTCAGATTCAGGAAAACAGAACTGCCCGCGCAGGAAAGCATGGATGAGTTGAAATCGCTGGCGGAATCGTGCGGTGTTAAAAACGTCGTTGTCCAGGGACTCACTGTCCGCAACGCATGATTGAAATAACTGAACTGATTTTCCATCTTGTGCCCCAAATCATTTTTGACATAATCCGAAGTTGCGCGTAGAATCGTTTTAACATGAAAAAACCCGTCAGAGTACTGCGTATTCAGCATAATTTCGTTGAACCCACGAATCAAAAGTTGCTGGATGAACTCAGTAATTTCCCCGAATTGGAAGTTCACGCTATTTGTCCTCGATGGGGCATCGAAAGCGGCAATATGCGGGTGCTGCGAGAAACCACGAGAGACAATCTTAACATCGCAAAGACTGTCCTGACAAAGCATTATGTCACCACATTTTATATTCAGAAGCTAGGCGAGATCATCAGGCGCTTGAAGCCCGACATCGTCAGTTGCCACGAAGAGCCTTGCTCTCTGACAGCCGGACAGGTGCTTGCCTCCGCTAAGATGTACTCACCGAAATCAAAAATTGTATTCTGTTCGGCGCAGAACATTTATAAAAATTATCCGCCTCCGTTCGGACAGATAGAAAAGTGGATGTATCGGTCGGCAGTTGCCGGATACGGATGCTGCGAGGGAGTGCGCGAGGTGGCGCGGAGGAAGGGTTATGAAAAAAGGTTCGAGATATTCCCTCTGGGCATAGACCCCGACCTTTTCAGCTACAGGCCGCGTGATGCGGATAAGTCCGGACAGCCTTTTATCGTCGGCTATGCAGGGCAGTTGGTCGAGGAAAAGGGCCTATTTACGCTTTTGCGCGCGTTTTCAGGATTGAAAGGCGACGTAAGGCTGCACCTGCTGGGCTGCGGACCTGCTGTCGACGGCATACTTGACGAAGCGAAAAAAGCAGGAGTCGCTAACCATCTATTATTTATCGAGCCTGTCCCCCATAGCGAAGTACACGTAGTGATGGACACATTCGATGTGCTTGTCGTACCCTCGGAAACCACGCCGACATGGAAAGAGCAGTTCGGGCGTGTGATAACCGAGGCTTTCAGCGTGGGCGTGCCTGTGATCGGCTCGGATTCCGGTTCGGTGCCTGAAGTTGTCGGCGATGCCGGTATGATTTTTGAAGAAAAAAATCATGAACAGCTTGCGGCGCACCTGCAACGATTTATCGACAATCCGGAACTTCTCCCCGCACTGTCCGAAAAGGGCCGCCGCAGGGTAGAAGAACATTATACCTTTGAAACACTCGCGAAGTTGAACCGTGATCTTTTTATAAGTGTTATGGAAGAAGGATAACCCATTCAGAAAATCAGACAGCCGCGGTCTTTCTTATCAGCGCGGTTATTCCCCGCAGCGCACGCTCGAAAGTGAATTCTTTTTCCGCCCGCACACGGCCCGCCCTGCCCATATCGCCTGCTTTCACCGGATCATCCAGCAGGGCGGATATGTTTTTCGACATTGCTTTTGCGCTGCCAGGTTCGAAAAACAGACCGGTCTTTTCATTCACCACAATCTCCAGCGGGCCGCCCGCGCCCGGCACAATCACCGGCTTCTCAAGGAACATCGCCTCGACTATCCCGCGCCCGAACGGTTCCGGCTCGACCGACGGATGAACATAAATCGTCATCGCACCCATAATGTCGAATACGTCTTCTCTGAAACCCGTGAAAGCGATTTTATCTTCAATATTCTTTTCCTTCGCCATTGCCCTTAACTCATCGAGATAGGCATCGTCTCCATATATGGCATCGCCGACAACGACGAAACGCGCATCAGGATATTTTTCCGAAACCATTGCCGCCGCTTCTATAAATATATGTATTCCCTTCCAGCGTTCGAGCCTTCCGGCAGTGCCCGCAAGAGGCGCATCGGCCGGGAACCCGAGTTCGGTCATAACCTCGCCACGCGCCCTGCACGCCTTGATTCTTCCCTGCGCAAGTCCGTTTCGTACGACACGGCAGTTGTTGTGTGTGACGAATTGACCGGCGGTAAAATCGGAGTTGCATATAACTGTGTCGGCATTGTAGTATGCCATTGCGGAGAAGAAGTTACGTGTGACTTTATTCACGTAATAATCACGGAAATGCCACAATGTTTTTACACCTGCCCGGCGTCCCGCGAAACCGCCGAGCACATGCGCTTTCGACGAGTTCGAATATACGAGCGAGACGCCGAGACTCTCGATCTTTGCGGCGAGTTCTTTTATCGCCGGTATCATTTTCGCAATCCTGCGCGGCGCCTGAAGCAGCGCACCGGATGCGACGTCGAACTCGCCGCGCCGCGCCTGTGCAAGTTCCACAGCAGATTCCACAACATCACATCGTATGCCCAGTTTCTCGATTTTGCCGACCAGCGGCCCATCCGAAAAACTGATAAAATACGGCTCGATATAATTGCGCTCGAACGCGCCGAGCAGTTCGAGCAGGCTGAGTTCTGCGCCCCCGAACTGCGCCGCATGTGTGAGAAATAATGTTTTTATCGCCGCGATCTTTTTTACTCTCCGTTACTTTACATCTTTTACCCGGAATACCATATCGTCTGTGTCGTCGTTGGAAAAACCTGTTCTCTATTCTATAATGGGCACAGCGATTTCTCAATGATTTACGAATCGGGGATTCGGACAAGTGCCGGACAAAAACCATATCACGACCGAAAGAAATAGATATTCATGTGCGGAATAGCGGGAATCTTCAGCTATAACGGCAGGCAGCCGGAGCGCGACCGCGTCGAGCTGATGACGGAAACAATCGTTCATCGCGGCCCCGACGACTCGGGTTTTTTCTTCGACGGCCCACTCGGCATGGGCATGAGACGCCTGAGCATCATCGACCTCGACGGCGGCAGGCAGCCCATGTTCAATGAGGACAAGTCCATTGCCGTCGTCTTCAACGGCGAGATATACAACTACCGCGAACTGAAAAGGAATCTCGAAGCCGGTGGGCATATTTTTCGAACAAACTCTGACACCGAAGTTATCGTTCATCTCTATGAAGACTACGGTGAGAACTTCGTTTGTGAATTAAACGGAATGTTTGCAATCGCGCTGTGGGACAGCCACGCGAACGGCCTGTTGCTTGTAAGGGACAGACTCGGGATCAAGCCGCTGTACTATGCCGACCTTGAAAACGAGTTTCTTTTCGGTTCGGAGATAAAGTGTATTACGGCTGCCGCGCCGCGACTCAGGTCCGGCGTAGATTCGCGCGCGCTCGACTGGTATCTGACCACACAGTATTTCCCGCTTGACAGGACACACCTTAAAGGAGTAAAAAAGCTGCTCCCCGGACATTTGATGCGTGTCGGCAGCGCGGGCTTCAAAACAAGGCGATACTGGCAGGTGAAATTCCCGTCGCAGAAGTCGCGTATGTCCGACAAAGATGTTGTCGAACGTTTCAGGCGGCTTTTCACCGATGCGGTGCGGAGGCGGATGATCGCCGATGTGCCGCTGGGCGCGTTCCTGAGCGGCGGCATAGACTCGAGCGCTGTTGTCGCAGTGATGACGTCACTTACGGATGCGCCGGTCAGGACGTTTTCCATCGGTTTCGGTGCGGAAGCCAGGGGCTACAACGAACTGGGCTATGCCGAGGAGACTGCCCGCCACTGCGCCGCCGATGCTCACACGTGGGTGATAAAACCGGGTGATGTGAAGTCGCGCCTCGAGCACGTGCTGGAGCACTTCGACGAACCGTTCGGAGGCGGGCTGCACACTTATCTTGTGTCAGAACTGGCGATAAAGGAAGTGAAGGTAGCGCTTTCGGGAATAGGTGCCGACGAATTGCTGTTCGGCTACGAACGACAGAAGAAGGCTAAATTCGTCGAACTGTATTCAGGACTTCCGAGCAGTGCTAAAACCGTGCTGAGAAAAGGCTCGGCGGCTATCGCCGGATTGCCCGGAGGCAGACAGTTCGCGGACAAACTGGATAAACTCGACCGCCTTGCCTCGGCCTCTGAACGCAGTGTCTATTTCGATTGGATTTCTGTTTTCAACGAAGGTATGAAAAAAGATATATATACTTATGGTTTCTTTAATGAATCGCGGGACAACCCGGTTCATGACTATGTTTTTGATAGTTTTTCGGAAAGTGAAATACCCGAAGAATTCGACGATCTAATAAGTTTTCTCGAACTCAAAACGACGCTTCCGGACGACTTCCTTAATTATACTGACCGGATGAGCATGGCATGGTCGCTCGAAGCGAGAACGCCTTTTCTGGATCACGAACTTGTGGAGTTCGCCGCGTCTCTCCCGGCAGCGATGAAGCTAAAAAACGGAGAGGCGAAATATCCGTTGAAACAGGCGATGCGCGGACTGCTGCCCGATGAGATAATATACAGGAAAAAGCAGCCTTTCTTCCTGCCGCTCGGGATATGGTTCAGGGGCGAGTTGAGACCGTTCGTCGAGGAATGCCTCGCAGGTGGCGAAATGAAGAGCGGAGAGTTTATACGAGCGGACGGCGCGGCTAAGATGGCGCGGGCGCACCTTTCCGGCCGCGCTGATTATACATGGCAGATATGGAGTCTGATACTTTTCGAGCATTGGTGCCGGAAAAATCTGTGATACGATTGCTTTTTGATTTATCTGCAACTCCGCCGCAGTGTGCTCTCTTGAAAAAAAAACGCATCAGGTTTACAATACACCGCTATGCACCGGGACTGTGAAGACTTGCCGCCGCCCGGAACGTTTAACTGGACGTTTTTATAAGGAATCATTAACATTTATTGTAATTGAAGCACACAAGTACACATCAACAGAAGAACAGGCGGGCCGTTATGGCGAAAACAGCTGCGAAAAAGAAGAAAAAACAACACAAGATCGTTATCGACCGGGAACTTTGCAAAGGATGCTATCTGTGCATCTATGTATGTCCCAACGATAACATAACGATTTCTAAGAAGCTGAACGCGAAGGGTTACCACCCCGCGGAATTCGGCAAAGCTCCAAAATGTACCGGATGTGCAGCGTGCATGCTCGTGTGTCCGGATCTTGCTATCGAGGTTTATGATGAAGAGTGAAACGAAACAGTTGCTGAGGGGCACCGAGGCGATAGGCGAATCCGCCGTCAGGGCAGGTTGCCAGTGCTACTTCGGATACCCCATCACACCACAGAACGAACTAACGGAATACATGGCGCGCCGCATGCTCGAAGAAAATAGGGTTTTTCTGCAATCCGAGAGTGAACTGGCGGCGATAAACATGGTGCTTGGCGCGAGCGCCACAGGCAAGCGCGTGATGACGTCGTCGTCCTCGCCGGGCATCAGCCTCAAGCAGGAAGGCATCTCGTTCATCGCGGCAATGGAACTGCCGTCGGTCATTGTCAATGTCATGCGCGGCGGTCCGGGACTGGGCAACATCGCGCCGTCGCAGAGCGACTACTACCAGGCGACACGCGGCGGCGGACACGGCGACTACCGCACGCTTGTCTATGCGCCCGCTTCCGTCCAGGAACTCGCGGACCTCACCTACGAGGCTTTCGATAAGGCCGACGCCTATCGCATTCCGGTAATGATTCTCGCGGATGGCATGATGGGCCAGATGATGGAACCGGTAACATTCAAGACGAAACCGAAAGACCCGAAGAAATTGCCCTCTAAGAAATGGGCTCTCGGCGGCTCGAAGGGCAGGTCCAGCAGGTTCATCAGGTCGCTCATTCTCAACCCGGACCTCGAGGAAGAACACAACTGGCGCCTCTACCGCAAGCACCAGCGCATCGAGGAACGCGAAGTGCGCTTCGAGGAATACAACATGACCGGAGCGAACATTGCTGTGGTCGCTTACGGCACCGCGGCTCGCATAGCCAAAGCCGCGGTGAAACGTTGCGTGGATAAGAACATGCATGTCGGCCTCATCAGGCCGATTACGCTGTGGCCGTTCCCAATGAAACATATCTACGAAGCCGCCGGCACGGTGAAGCATTTCCTGACGTTCGAGATGAGCGCCGGGCAGATGATAGACGATGTAAAGCTAGCTGTAGAAGGCCGCGCGGGCGTTTCGCTATACGGCAGGCCCGGCCGCGTTGTGCCCACCCCAGCGGAACTCTCAAGGGTGATCACACGCACTTATAATAAGATAATGAAAGATTATGAGTAGCTGTTAATGGTGACGCCCCCGCGGACGATGCTCTCGCCGGGGCACCGCGACGCGACAAGTACTTAAAAACGATAAGGACAGGCATTATGAGCAAAGTGATGAAAAAACGGAAACCGGCTCGGCCTTCGACAATGAAAGACGCGGTCACACACTACTGCCCGGGCTGCGGACACAGCGTGATCCACAGGCTGGTGGCGGAAGTTATCGAAGAGTTGGGCATACAGGATAAAACGATTGGAGTGCCGCCGGCCGGATGCGCCGTACTGGCATACAACTACTTCGACGTGGATATGGTCGAGGCCCCGCACGGGCGCGGCGCGGCCGTATGCACCGGCATAAAGAGGGGCAATCCCGAGCTCGTCGTCTTCTCCTACCAGGGTGACGGCGACCTCGCGGCTATCGGCACGGCAGAGGTTATTCATGCAGCCAACCGCGGTGAAAATATTACCATCATTTTCGTAAACAACGCAGTCTACGGCATGACCGGCGGCCAGATGGCGCCTACCACACTGCTCGGCATGAAGACCACAACTTCGCCTATTGGCCGCGAAGCGCACCGCGAAGGCAATCCCGTGAATGTTTGCGAGTTGCTGGCGGTACTCGGCGGTTCGGCATACCTCGAACGCACCGCCGTCAATTCGGTTAAAGGCACTATCCGCACGAAAAAAGCCATTCGTAAAGCTTTCCGCACACAGCTCGAAGGTCGCGGCTTTTCTCTTGTTGAAATCCTCTCGCCATGCCCGACAAACTGGAAGATGTCTCCACAGAAATCCTGGGAATGGATCGACGAAGTCATGATGAAACAGTTCCCTCTCGGGGTAATAAAAGATACCGGTAAGGGGGAAGCATAACATGTCTGCAAAAACAATATTCGCCGGATTCGGTGGACAGGGTGTGCTGATGATGGGCTACTGCCTGGCGACAGCCGGCATGTCGCAGGATAAGCACGTAACTTATCTTCCGGCCTACGGCGCGGAAGTCAGGGGCGGCACGTGCAATTGCACTATCTGCGTATCCACCGATGAGATAGCATCGCCTATCGCCTCACAACCCGAAGTGCTCGTGGCAATGAATGAACCTTCTCTCGTGAAATTTCAGAACGTAATAAAATCCGGCGGTGTCTGCATCTCGAACGCGACGCTTATCTCGAAAAAGATTCCCCGTAATGATGTCACGGAATACCGTGTTCCCGCAGGCAGCATAGCAGAGAAGATCGGATCGGCGCGTTCGGCGAATATGGTCATACTCGGCGCGCTGGCCGCCGCCACCGACATTGTGCCCCTGAGCGTTCTCCAGGACACTGTCGCGAGTGTTACGGCAAAGAAGAACAAGGCTTTCGCCGTCCTTAACGAGAAGGCCATTAAAGCTGGATATAAATTCGTAATGGATGAGAAGAAGAAGGCCGCCGCAAAGAAAAAGAAGAAAAAGAAAACCTCTAGGAAAGCGGCTGAAAAGTCTGCGAAGAAAAAGAACGTAAAGAAAAAGTAAAGATAACGATAGTATATAATTTTGCATGACATTCAAATTATTAATTTCATCTGCCTTATGAATGTCATTCCCACAAAAGCGGGAACCGGCGGTGTCTTCCATTTTTCTATTCCAGCCACATGTGTACCGAAAAAGAAGTCTTAGAAGACTACTTTTCGCGGCAGCCTTTCTTCTGCTTGTGTTCGGCGGCGGTTGCGGAAGGTCGCTGGAGTACGATTTCCCAGTTCATAAAACTCTTTTCTATGCTGTCACACGGCAGTACGGGCTTGTCAAAGACGGCAAAACAGAGTATAACCCGCGAAAGATAAATCTCGATGTAAAACTGCTCATCAAGCAGAATATCGGCGGTCGCTACAGCATAAAAGTCGTTGCGGCGCCATCACGTGAACGCGCCGCGCGGTCTCTTTACAAAAACCTCGGCGAAAACGATATCCGTATCGACAACAAAGGAAACATCGAGGAAATATACGGCATGGGCATTCCTGTGGAACTGCGGCTTGTAATTCCCGAATTGCCGTCCGGCAGATTGTCAAAAGGGGATAAATGGAAACGCGTTATTTCAAATGATTACATGCAGAAATCTGTCGATCTGGACCTCACGATGGAATATGTCGGGAACGCAAGAGTGCTGAAACGCAACTGCGCGCATATTCACGGCACGGCCGAATACAATGTAAAAGATCATATCAACAACCCCGACAGGGACATGTACCTTAACCTTTACCTTGAACTACACTATAAAGAAGATATTTATTTCGACAGCGCACGCGGCTATCTCCTGAAAATGGTGACGACCGATACACGGCTCAGGCGTTTCACGGACACATACACCGGCAAATCAAGAGAGATAGTCGACACGCGGCGAACAGTATCAGAACTTGTGAGGATCGAGTGAATTACGCGGATTTGATTCAGCGCGGGCTGTCTGCCGCCGACATGGCGCTGCTGGACCGGATAGGGGCTGCCGCGGAC
The DNA here is from genome assembly GCA_024278215.1 of bacterium. Lineage (GTDB taxonomy): Bacteria > UBP15 > UBA6099 > UBA6099 > JAJRTR01 > JAJRTR01. The sequence continues at coordinate 10,123 of JAJRTR010000009.1, read as the reverse complement.
CCGGCAGGTGTGAGAGTCTTTCTTGTCGGTGGTGCCGTCAGGGATATTATCGCCGGTACCGCAAGCCCCGACCTCGACGTTCTTGTCGAAGGCGACGCGATCACTTTAGGTAAACACTTATCTGAATCTTTCAATTACAAAATCAAAACATACGCGGAATTCGGTACGGCAACGCTGTTCACCGAACACGCCACGGTCGATCTCGTCACGGCACGCACCGAAACATACAGCCGCCCGGGCGCTTTGCCCGAAGTTGGCCCGGCTTCAATGGAAGACGATCTGAAACGACGCGACTTCACCATAAACGCAATGTGCTTTTCTTTGAACTCAGGCTCATTCGGTACCCTTTTCGACCCGTTCGGCGGACTCGACGACCTGCACGCCGGAACCATTAGAATCCTGCACCGCAACAGCTTTATTGACGACCCGACAAGAATATTTCGCGCTGTGCGGTTCAAATGCAGATTCGGTTTCAACTATGACGCCGACACAGAATTGTTGATGAAGGATGCTGTGGCCCGCGGCGCGGTAGGCACGGTTTCCGGAAGAAGAATTTATAAAGAAATCCGCTTGATAATGAAAGAAAAACATCGCGGCGGCATGATGGACGAATGCTCGAGATTGAAACTCGACGCCGCTCTTGCACCCGGAATTTCTTTCACCGGTCGGCTGCTCGAACCCAACGACATGGTATCATACGCCGCATCGCGTCTGGCACGATGCTCGGGCAGCGATGTCGTGGACTCCGATGAATACTGGACGGTCTACCTCGCCGCCGCTCTGCTTCCCGATTCCATTGGTAGTGCAGCCATCTTTGCAGACAGGCTCGATATGAATTCTAAAGAGAGGCATATTCTGTCCGAATGTCCGGGAATAGACAATAAAACAATTAAGACTCTTCACGAGCCTGACGCCGAACCATCTGAAATAACTGATATTCTGTATAATATGCCATTCCCTTTACTGGTCATTGCACACGCATCGGGCAGCGATGCCGTCAAAGGGATTATCGAGGATTATTGCAACGGCATCAGTAATGTGCGACTCGAGATCGGCGGACGCGAACTTATAGAAATGGGATTGCAACCGTCAGAAGATATCGGCAGAATTCTTAGGGAATTACTGGACCTGAAAAAGGAAGGCAAACTCCCGACCCGCGCCGACGAACTCGCAAAAGCCAAAGAGTTGATAGCCGAAATCTCCGGCCCTGAATAATAATCACCGCATTGCGAAGAAAAAAGGGAACCAATCCATTATAATAATACAATTGTCTATTGGACGCAGCACAATATGGAGTGCTGGCGCCAACCCGACAGAAACGACATAGTGTTTATGGACCATATACTTCAGACAGCAATAGATTTAATAGTAAGGTTTCCACTGTTCCTTATCGCAATCATGCTCCATGAGGTGGGACACGGATATGCCGCGCTCAGATATGGAGACACGACGGCACGCGACATGGGCCGCCTCACACTCAACCCTGTAATGCACATCGACCCTGTCGGGTTGATGGTTTTTGTAATATCATCAATAGCGGGCGTCGGGTTCGGATGGGCAAAACCCGTGCCCATAAATCCGTCACGTTTCAGCGACAGGCGCCAGGGCATGATCGTTGTTTCACTCGCGGGAGTGGCCGCGAACCTCGCGCTGATCCTTTTCACTATTTTTCTCATTAAAGCCCTCAGCATTTTCGGGCTCATAGAATTCCTGCCGGCAGGTGGCTTCATATCGGGCTATGCCATGAGAGTCGTTTTACGCCACATGATGTGGTTCATGATGCTGAACGGTGTGCTGCTGGTGTTCAATCTCATACCGATTCCACCCCTGGACGGCTCGAAGGTTCTCATGACATTGCTTCCGCGCGAACAGGCTGTTGCCTTCGCGAGTATCGAGAGATATGGACTTATCATTATTTTTGGTCTACTCTTTTTTCATGTTTTAGATTACATTTTCTATGCAGCGATAAGTGTTGTTAACAGCCTCGCATTTTTTGTTTTCATGTTGTAGATCGTGCCCGCGCAATATCAATATGCAACATGATTGCCGACAGTTCAGACAGAGGATAAACATCGAGACAATATAATGTATTACGAGATAAACATAGAGATTCCGGGCTTCGAGGGCACTCTCGATCTGCTTGTGCAGTGGGTCAGACGCTACGAGATAGATATTGTGGATGTCAGACTTTCGGATGTCGCCAGACAGGTGGCCGGAGAACTGTTGGAAGATGTCGACCTGCTGCGCTTTTCACCGTTCCTCACACTTTCAAAACTCATGTTCATCAAATCGCGCACACTGCTTCCCGGAGAAGAGGTACTCGATGAAGGCGACCTCGAAGATGAAGATGTCCCGGAGGATGAAGAAGAACCCACAAGAGTGCGCGAACGACTCGAGGAAGTGTACAAAACCGTAAAAGCCGCCGGAGAATATTTCAAGGCAATTGCCGCCGAGAACAACAAGAGGCTGCGCTCTTTCCAGACACGCAGGGGCGAGTTGCCCGAGTTCATAGATGAGATCGCTTACATCGAGCAGATCACGCCTTTCGACCTGATGATCACGATGAACAAGATACTGAAGCGCAACATGGATCAACCGGTATACAGGGTGAAAGTGGACGAAGCACAACTCCTTTCGGACAGAATATCAAGAGTATTCGATTTCGTTTTTCAGCGGCGCGGAACAACAGTTTCTTTCGACGATGTGATAGAGGAACAGAAACAGGAAAAACCGGAAGTCGTGTTGTCTTTTCTCGCGGTAGTGTTTCTCGTTACACAGGGTAAAGTCGTCGCGAGGCAGCAGACGCCTTATGGAGATATTTACCTCACAATCAGACGGTCCGAAAGGAGGGCTTCGTTGAATGCTGAACCTGAATGAGACAGTTAATGTGATACAGGGTATTCTATTCCTTTCGCCGCTCCCTGTGTCGACAAAAGATATTGCCGAACATCTTAAGATAGATGCGGCGCTTGTCGAACATGCGATAATCGCACTGGAGAAAAAGCTCGAGGGCGGCGGGCTGGAACTTATGAAGGTTGCCGGAGGCTTCGAACTTGTCACAAGGTCTGAATACAGCGAACATCTGCGCGCTTTCTTCGGCAAGCTCGACAGTACACGCCTTTCACGCGCCGCGCTTGAGACTCTCTCGATCATTACTTATAAGCAACCTGTGACGCGCAACGAGATCGAGTCGGTCCGGGGTGTTAATTCATCGGGTGTCCTCAAGTCGCTGCTCGACAGGGGCCTGATCAACATCACGGGCAAGAGCGAAGCCATCGGCAGGCCTTTCCTTTTCTCGACTACCGACGATTTCCTCAGATACCTGGGCGTCGATTCCCTTGAAGACCTGCCCGCTCTCGACAGTTTTGAAAAGAAATTCTGAACGCGCATTCCCGCTTATCGTTTTATATGATTCATCAACCGAATTTTCCGGCACAGGTTATTATGGGTACAGATAAAAAAATCGAAAAAGCAGTGTCGATAATAAGAAGTCTCGGCAGCGTTGTTGTCGCGTTCTCGGCCGGTGTGGACAGCACCCTCGTCGCGAAACTAGCCGTCGATACACTCGGTGCTAATGTATTGCTGGTAACGCTTGTTTCAGAAACTTTCACACGGCGCGAACTCGAAAGGTCTCGAAAGATTGCAGAGTTGCTGGGCGCGGATTATCAGGTTGTAAGAACCTGCGAACTCGACAATCCGCTTTTCGCGGCGAACCCGAAAGACAGGTGCTACCACTGCAAACTCGAGCGGCTCGGCACGCTTGTAGAAAAGTGCGGGAGCCTCGGGTACGGTGGTGTTGTCGATGGCTCGAACACCGATGACGCAGGTGATTTCAGGCCCGGCGCTAAGGCGGCAAAAGAACTTGGTATTGTCAGCCCCCTGGCCGAAGCGGGTTTCAACAAATCCGAAGTTCGCGAAGCTTCACATTCGCTGAAACTTCCGACATGGGACCTGCCCTCTGATGCGTGCCTCGCTTCTCGCATTCCTTATGGAACCGGGATAACCGCCGACCTTCTCGAAAGAATCGAAAAGGCGGAACAGGCCGTCAGGGAAATCGCGGGATGTGATGTCGTAAGAGTGCGCCACCACGGCGATGTCGCCCGAATTGAAGTCGATACCTCACATATCGAATGCCTTGTGTCCACCAGTATCAGATCTCGAATCATCGGCGCGCTGAAAGAACTTGGATACCATTATATCGCTCTCGACCTCGAAGGATACAGCACCGGCAGCATGAACAGAAGTATCACGGAAAACAACGGGAAAGAATAACGTAATAATGAATCAGGAACGAATAAAAGAACTGCTTGAAAATATAAGAGATGGTAAAGTATCCGTTGACAGGGCGCTGGAGCGTCTCCGCAATCTCCCATTCGAGGATATCGGCGTCGCAAAGCTCGACCATCACCGTTCGCTGCGAACAGGCTATCCCGAGGTTGTATACTGTGAGGGAAAGAGTATCGAACAAATCGGGAGTATTGCAAAAGTATATGTCGAGCGCCGCGTTAATATGTTGCTGACCCGCGCCGGTGACGAAGTATTCAGGATCGTGCGTCAGATCGAACCCGGCGCGGAATATAACAGTGAAGCACGCTGCATCTGGAAGACATACGACCCGCTGCCCGAGTGCGAGCGACCGGTGGTAGTAGTGGCGGCGGGCACATCGGACATAGGCGTTGCGGAGGAAGCATGCGTCACAGCCGGTACGATGGGATGCCGGGTCGAGAAACAGTATGATATTGGGATTGCAGGAATCCACCGGCTGCTGGGGGTTTCCGAGATATTTGAAAAAGCTGGAGCGATCGTCGTCGTCGCCGGTATGGAAGGAGCGCTGGCGAGTGTGGTAGGAGGACTCACGTCAAGACCGGTGATCGCGGTGCCTACAAGCGTCGGCTACGGTTCGGCATTCGGCGGACTCGCCGCGCTTCTGGGAATGCTGAACACGTGCGCTCCGGGCGTTGCCGTGATGAACATCGACAACGGCTTCGGCGCAGGCTATTTCGCCGCTGTCGTTTGCCGTGATAGTTGCGCAGACAAGTAGACTCCGTCTTATCGTTGATTCGTGTGTAATAAGTCATTTTCAAAACAATGTTTTTGTCAAAGTCGGTCAGGATGCTTTAAAATGCTGAACGAACGTTCGTTATAGTCGAGCATTGTTGGTTGACATTTGTCATCTCCGACTTATTACACACGAATCATCGTTGTCACGACAATAGTATATTGAGCCAGTATAAAACGGCCCTATTCCAGGTATCCTTTCAGGCATCTGCTTCTGCTTGGGTGGCGGAGTTTGCGCAACGCCTTTGCTTCTATCTGCCGGATGCGCTCGCGTGTGACCTTGAACTGCCTGCCGACCTCTTCAAGTGTGCGCGGGTGTCCGTCGGCGAGTCCGAAGCGCAATTCGAGCACTTTTCTTTCTCTCTCGGACAGCGTGTGCAGGACAGACTTGAGTTGTTCCTTGAGCATCATGTCGGATGCGGCATCAAGGGGCAACTCGCAGCCCTGGTCTTCGAGGAAGTCGCGCAGATGGCTGTCTTCTTCTTCGCCTATCGGGGTTTCGAGAGAAATAGGTTTCTGTGATATTTTTATAATTTCACGTACCTTTTCACGCGAGACACCCATTTCCTTTGCTATTTCCTGTTCCGTGGGTTCGCGGCCCAGTTCCTGCATCAGGTGGCGCGATACTTTTATGAGTTTATTGATTGTTTCCACCATGTGGACAGGTTTGCGGATGATGTCGCCCTGGTCGGCAAGCGCGCGTGTTATGGCCTGTCGAATCCACCAGGTAGCATAAGTGCTGAACTTGTAGCCTTTTGTGTAATCAAATTTCTCGACGGCGCGTATCAGGCCGAGGTTGCCTTCCTGGATGAGGTCGAGAAAATTCATTCCGTGACCGATATGCTTTTTGGCAATACTCACAACGAGCCGCAGGTTGGCTTCAGTGAGCATCTGCTTGGCCTCGGCGCTGCCCATTTCGATCCTCTTGGCGAACATGACTTCTTCTTCAGCCGAGATGAGCGGCACTTTGCCGATATCTTTCAGGTATAGCCTGACAGAGTCGTCGATCCGGATTTCTCCCGGCATTTTCATGAGGATGTCCAACTCCGGTTTGCTTACTTTCCGAATCTCGTCGTCTTCCTCATTGAGCTCGATAATATCTCTTTCCAGGAGATTCACGCCGTCCCTATCGAGTATATCTATACCCAAGTCGATGAAGTCGTCGAAGACAGCTTCGATGTCATCCGGCTCAAGTTCTTCATCGCACAGCAGATCGTCGATTTCTTTGTATAGAACACTTCCGTCCTTTTTGGATTTTTTGTATAGTTCGTAAATCGGACGGACATTTCTTGTAGCAATTGATGCCAAGTTAATCCCCCCTGCTTCCCTTATACATAGTCGTCATCCGCAAACCAGCCCGGCGCCGTCTGCGAAAGCAATAATCGAAATTGTTGAATGTTACAATAATCTACCTGGCATGTCTCATTCTCATCAATTCGTTTATCCGCGACATCAGCCCCCTTACCTTTTCAGTGTCGCCGCTCTTCTCGGCGTCCAGCAGTTCGCTTTTGAGCATCCTTATTTCACGTTTGGACTGCTCCTGGCGGAAGCGTGCCAGTTTCGTGTCGATCATCGTGCCGACAAGAGCTTCCTCTTCTTTGCCGACAAGAGACAACTTACTCAGGATCATGACAATTTCCTGTGGATGCGACGCATTCAGAAATTCGTCGGGCTCGAAACCCTCGTTACGGGCGGCATAATCCAGACAGTACTGGAAAAAAGTCCTGCCCGCGCGGCCCGAGAAGTCCGCAGGTTCGAGTTCACGAAGGATTTTATCGGCGTTTTCTCGAGTTGTCAGAATATCCTCGAGTATATTCTTTTCCAGGTTCTGAACACCGGAGATCGCTTTTTTCACAGCTTTTTCCTCTTCGGACACCACCTTCGATCCGTATGATCTTTTCTTTCCCTGTTCGAGCGCGGTCTCGACGTGTTCCTCACGCACATCGAGCCGTTCGGCAACTATCTTACGCTGGTAGTCTCTCAGGCTGGCGTTTGGAGTTTTCTCCATCAACGGCGCCATCATTTTTATCACGTTCCATTTCTGGTCCGGCGTGTCGCCGCCGACGCTTTCTATTGATTTTTCAATAAAATAATCGAAATAGTCCAAAGATTTTGCAGCATATTCCTCGAACGCCTCCCTGCCGCCCGTCTTAACGATACTGTCGGGGTCTTCTCCCTCCGGCAGGCTGACAACTCTCACTCCCATACCTTTTTCGACAAGCATCTCAATCCCACGCATCGACGCCCTGTCGCCCGCGAAGTCGGAATCGTAGGCCAGCACTACGCGCTCGCAATACTTGCTCAACATGTTCACCTGTTCTTCGGTCAGGGCCGTTCCCATGGATGCCACACTATTCTTTATACCCACTCTGTGCAGCGCTATAACATCCATATAGCCTTCTGTGAGATAAATCACATTTTTAACAATATTTTTGCGTGCTATATGCAGCCCGTACAGCATCTTGCTCTTGATAAAGAGCGGTGTCACGGGCGTATTAAGATATTTGGGCATATCGTCGCCCCAAGCACGACCCGCAAATCCGGTGACTTCTCCGAATATGTTGAACAGCGGAAACATAAGCCTGTTGCGGAACCTGTCATAATGCGAGTTTCTATCCTGTTTGTGAACAGCGAGTCCGGCTGTAGCAACTTCGGTCGGTGAAAAACCTTTTTTCCGCAGCGTGTTTATCAGGCTGTCCCAGGAGTCCGGCGCGGCACCGAGTTTATACTCCCTTATCTGGTCTTTAGTGACTCCCCGATCCATCAGATACTCAAGAAATTTAGCGCCATGATCGGTTGAAATAAGTACTTTGAAGAAATATTTCGTGGCAATCTCGTTTATTGCCGCGACACGTTCTTTAACCTTTTTTCGCTTCCCGCCGTCCGAACGCCCCTTTTTCGTCAGGGTGACCCCCGCACGCCTCGCAAGCAACTCGAGCGCTGTGCCGAAATCAATATTTTCCATCTGCATCACAAAAGTGAACATGTCGCCGCCCTGTCCACATCCAAAGCAGTGAAAAAGCTTGCGCTCATCGTCCACAGTGAAAGACGGGTCCTTGTCGTTGTGGCTTGGGAACGGGCAGAGACCGGAATAACGGTTACCGTTCTTTTTCAGGCTGGTATACGTAGATACCAGTTCAACGAGGCTGACCCTCTCACGAATCAATTCTTTTTCTTGTTCTGTCGCCATTGTCCAGTTCTGACGGATGCGACTCCGACACAGGGATTCTTAACTTAATAATGATAAAATATTTTACATTATTCAAGAAAACATGATATATATTTCGATTCGTGTGTAACAACAATATTTTCAAGAGCCAATTGCAAAATTATGTTCAAAGCGAGGTCGAGCGAAATTGTTCAGAGCAAGGCGGAGGTGTAAAATCCTCGCAGGCGTACTCGCCGAGTAAGTCGAGGACAATTATATGCCGACAACGCAACTATGGACAATAGCAACTGAGCGCAGCCGAATCATAATTGTGCAATTGGCTCCTTTGTTACTTCCTTACCGTTACTGAACTGTTTGCTCGTCGTTGTGATGAAATTGAAAACTCAGCTTTGTTTATCAACATAATTCCATTTCCCCCTGTTTTGTCGGGGGGAAAATCTCACAAAAAAAGAGTCCCCCCCCTTATACCCACTTTTATATCATATCCCACCCACGGTTCGAAGCACATTGACAAAAACAGCATAAAACCTATAATGAGTAATTTATACAAGGAGAGGTGGCCGAGCGGTTGAAGGCGGCGGTCTCGAAAACCGTTTAGGTGTTCTGCATCTACGTGGGTTCGAATCCCACCCTCTCCGTTTGTATCATATGCACAAAAATGTGAGCGGCTTTTTCCGTTGCTGTTTCCGCCCTCTATCAAAAAAAGCCCGCTGTTTGCGCGGTTTTTTGTGACCCCGTCGATTTTCGGATGTAACGCGCTTTCTTTTCCGCCGTCGAGCAAAAGCGCGTCGGATACCGGTTTCGCGCCTGAAATTTTACTTAAATGCTGACTCTTACATGTACTAAAATCGTTTTGCAACCTACTTAAGTAATGCGTCCCGTCGCCGTTTCCACTGCCCCCATTATTGCCATTTCCTCCGCCTCCGTCGTCCGGACTGTTCCCTTGAATGATGCGCTCGATTTCAAAGCCGGTTGGCAGCGAATAATGGATTTCAAACCAGGATGGATCAACCACGATCTTCTCGATGAACGCTTTTATGAATTGCTTCCTTTTTTCTATTGGCAACAGTTCGAAGAGTTCTTTCAACCTGTCTATATCGATGTCCAGAATCGTTTCAGACCTGCTGTCTTGGCGGACTTCACAAAGAAGAATTTCGTTATGCAGATTCACTAACTCGATGTCGATTTCCTCGAGCCTTTCACGCTGGCCTTTTATGCGGCGCTCAAGGTCGGCGGGATTCAGGGTTCCTTGTTCGAACGCTTCGTAATATTTCTCCATGCCATCTTCAATCTGTTTCTTCTTTTTGTTCAGCTTACCGATAGCCGCCTTTCGCTCCGCAACTGCATTTTCCATTGAGGCCTTCACATTCCTGACCTTCTCTTTGATATTTGTCTCCGATAGAATTTTGTTGAAGAGCCGGTTGACGATAAGCTCCTCAAACCACTCCCGTCGCAGATTCACGTTGTCGCGCTTTTCGTTATAGCGGTTCTGCTTAGAGCAGATGTATTGAGATAGCACGTATGTTTTTCCATTGGATTTGTGCTTTGGAGAACGTCCGAAATAGGCCAGACCGCAGACATTGCATTTTATCAGACCGCTCAGGAGGTATTGCGAGTTGTTGTATTGCGCGTTTGCCCGGCCTTTTTCCCCCAGTCTTTTCTGAACGCGGTCGAATACGACTGTCGGCACAATGGGCGGCACGGCGTTTTCTACTCGAATCAATTTATCTTTGTCCTTCTGGTTTCGCGGATTGCCGTTCTTTATCCCTTTTCTTTCCTCTTTGTTGTACACGATATGTCCGATATAGATTTCGTTCCGGAGCATGCGCGAGAACGAAGCAGCCCTCCATTTGTTGCCGCGAACGGTCGGGATGCTATTATCGTTCAGCCACTTAC
>JAJRTR010000164.1 GCA_024278215.1 bacterium | reverse complement strand
GGGGGCTTCCCTTTGCCCTTGCTTCCTCTCCCTGTTACTGGTATTATATTGTCTTACTGTGGGGTCATTATTACTTCAGCATAAAGGGTCATTTTTAATCCAGCGGCGGCAACATCAGGGATTTATAAATCATGTGTATTATTGTGTATGTTTATTGCATATACATACACAATAGTCTCCTCAGCTATCATTATAGTCTTAAGTTTATGATTTTTCATCATTCACATGATGGACCTTTGGGAACGTCGAAACCTGAAAGCACCAGCTTTCTCCATAAAAATTTTTCAAGACAACACATTGATTCGCATGTAATTAATTATTCTCAATGCAGCCGTTGTTGTCAAAGTTGTCGAAAATGCACAAAAATACTCTTTGCAAGTTCGCTGTTGTCGCTTATTGGCTGTTGGCAAATGTCATCCGTGACTTTTTATACACGAATCAACACATTGTATAGAAATCACCCTTGAAGAGCTATTTCACTGACGATTTTCCCTGCATGTAAAATCCAGATAAGACTGTAATATCAACGTGGCAGCAGCCATGTCTCGTTTTCCTTTGTCCTTGTGGGAACCTGACTTTCTTGCCGCCGAATCGGCCTGCAAAGATGTGAATCTTTCGTCCCACATCCTGCATTTTAAGCCAAACCACGCTTCAATCCTGTCTGCAAATCTGCGGGCTTTTTCAGACTGTTTCCCTGACTCGCCTTCCAAATTAAGCGGATCGCCTACGACAACCTCGCTGATCTCATACTTGTCGAATATCTCCGCAAACTGAGCCTTGAGGCTTTTCTTGCCGTCCACAACACACAAAGGCAGTGCGATGCGGCATTTTTCATCGCTCACCGCAACGCCTATCCGTCTTTGGCCATGATCAATTCCTATGATTCTCATTCCTGAAATCTATCACAGATTGTGTCAACAATACAAATATTTACTTTTACATCATCAGTTCAGTTATCGGGAAAGGATATTTCGCGGACGGCGGCGATGAGGCGGTCGAGGTCGAAGGGTTTCTTTTCGAAGGAGACGACACCGAGTTGGCGGGCCTGTTTTTCAATGGAATCGTCGGCGCTGGCGAATATTATTTTTACGTCGGGGTCGATTTCGAGGATTTTTGTTGTGGCTTCGATGCCTGTCATAATCGGCATTCGGTGGTCCATGATGATGATGTCGGGATGTTCGGACATGGCGGCGAACTTCACGACGGCCTGCGCTCCGTTTCGGGCGCTGCCGACAACGTCGAAGCCGTACATTTCGAGCACCTCGATATAGAACTCGACAATATCGGCTTCGTCTTCGACTATGAAGATTTTCTTCGACATCAGTTTGGTCTTTCGGGGCTTCTACGCCCTACCCCACCCCTAAAATTATTATAAGCAGCATTTCTTTATTCCTTTAATATTCTGTCATATAATGCCGAATATGGTGCCGGTTATCGGGCTTTCGGAATGGACAGGGTAACAAGCGCACCGTGTTGCGGAACTCCCGGAGTTCTGTCTTCGATCTTTATACGACCACCAAGTGTTTTCATGATCTCATTGGCAAGAGGCAGGCCGAGCCCTCTAAGTGTGTTGCCGTCGGTAGTAAAAGCATTTTTTTTCTGTTCGTCGGAAAAGCCGGGTCCGTTATCCGCCACGCATAGTGTCCAGACGTCAAGGCCATCCACATTGTTTTCCATGACAGATATTTCGACATTTACAATTTGTGCGCCGGCATGTGCGACAGCATTTTCGAGTACAATATTGACGGCGGCCGATAAGATGTCGGCGCCAAGAATATTCTTTTTCCCTTCCGGCTCGAAAACGAATTGCACGTCGTTGCCGGGATACATTTTTTTCATTAAATTGATGGAATCGGTGATGCAGACGTTGAGGTCTATTTCCATAAGATCGGCGGCGGCGATGTCTTTGATTTTGGAGAATGTGCGTACTTTGTGTATCAGAAGTTTGCTCCTTGCGATCTGCCGCCTGCACGAGTTCAGAAGGCGGCGCACTTTGTCGTCGCCGTTTATAGCATGGTCGAGGAGGTCTATGTTGCCGAGCAGCGCATGGTTGAAGTTGGTCAGGTCGTGAGACATAAGGTCAATATAGAATTCCGCCTCGCTCTTAGCGGACTGGAGTGATTCCTGTGCGAGTTTTCTTTCAGCGATTTCATGGCGAAGTTCCTTGTTGGTAAGAGTGAGTTCGAGTGTACGCTCGTAGACGAGTTCGCCCAGGTGGTCCCTGTGCCTGCGCAGTTCAGCGGCGGAGTTGACACGGTTTGTAATATCGCGCATAAAGGCCAGGTATGCCCTGTGGCCATTGTAGGTAATAACGCTGATGTTGAATTCGATATTTATCCTGATGCCGTCCCGGTGATTGATCATGGAATCGAAAACGAATTGAGTTTTTTCTCCATGCGCTAAACTTGCGATATTTCTTATAAAGCAGTCTCTTTCGGACGGGGCGATATAAAGAGAGAGCGATGTTCCGATGATGCCGTCGGCCTGAAAACCCACAAGGTCGGAAAACCGTCTGTTGGCATAAAGCACAGCTTCTTCGGTGAAAATGCAGATACCGTCATTGGCGTTCTCGACGAGGCTGCGATATTTCTCTTCACTTTCTCTGAGTGCGATCTCCGCCCTGCGGCGTGGTGTTATATTGCGAACCATTACAATTGCATTGTTGTTGCTCACGGGCGCGAAGCTGTTTATGAAATATCTTCCGTTTCTCTCGTCTTCGAAGTTTACAAGCTTGTTCTTTTCGAGGCATTCGCGAAAATATTTTTTTCTTCTATTCCCGGTTTCGGCGTCCATAAAATCCCAGATTACGGTATCTTCGCAGTTATGAATGTCTGCACCTAAACTCTCGGCCATGGATTTATTTGCAAAAATGATATGGCCTTCGCTGTCCAGAAAAGCGATAAGCACATCTGTGGAATTAAGCAATAATTCCATCTTCTCGAACATGGATTCGAGATATGATATTCTCATTTTCTGATCTATATTTCCCGAGTTGTCGCCTGTCATGATCAACACCTTCGCAGGGTAACTAAAACTCCTGCTCTTTACCGGACAGCATTCTATAAACATGTATTGAAACGTGATAATACGAAAGTATAGTGCATAGCCGGCGATAATGGAACCTTCAGGAAAACAATAATCGAAACTGCCCGACATCTTAGGTGCCTGTGTAGTGCTGCGTGATAAACACTGCTTTACTTTATATAAGTGCGCCGCTATTATTGACTTCCGTGGAAGCGATAATGGGAATACAGGCATTGTTTAAAATACTGATAATATTCTCAGGGATAGTGATATTATACAGGCTGAAGGCACCGTTGTGGGCATCGTTGCTGTTGATGTCCGGGATTTCGGGGCTGTGGTTCAACGCAGGTATTGTGGAAACACTGAAAATAGCCGCACGCTCTTCTATCTCAGCCGAAACGAGATTTCTTATAGCGGTGGTAGTCCTGATTCTTGGGTTCAGCAACCTGATGGATGGAACGGGAGTGCTGAAAAAAATAGTGGAATCCTTCAGCAGGCTGCTTGGAAAATCGATGTACAGCGGAGCCGCGCTGCCTGCGCTGATCGGATTGCTGCCGATGCCCGGAGGAGCCATTTTCAGCGCCCCGATGGTCGATACGGCATGCGGCGCCGGCAGTGGACAGAACCCCGAGCAGAAATCGGCGATCAATTACTGGTTCAGGCACGTGTGGGAATATTGGTGGCCGCTCTACCCCGGTGTTATTCTTGCTTCGCACCTTTTCCACGCCTCTATGTGGAAGATAATACTCTTCAACATACCTTTGACACTTGCTGCCGTAGCGAGTGGATACCTGTTTATTCTTAAACCGGCTTTTGCAGCGAAGAATAACGATGAGGATAAGCAGAACATCGAGAATAACGACAATAATAGAAGTTATTACCTTTTTAAAACCATCAGGGAAAGCGCAAGCATAATAATCGTGATAGTTACGATATTCGCGGCGGGTCCTGTGATTGGTTTTCTGAGCACTCACTTGCAGATTGATATGTCCGACCTCGCGGGGAAATACTGGCCTGTCATCATGGGAGTGATATTCGGGATAGTCTGGCTGGCCGCGACACAGAAAACGGGTGTCGGGACAATTGCTGAATATTTTCTCTCGAAGAACCAGTTGTCAATGGTACTTCTGGTTGTGGGGATAATGTTGTTCAGGGATATGCTGACGGGAGTCGATGCGTTTTCCGCGGCAAAGGCGGACCTCGAATTGTATAACATCCCGCCGCTGGTGGTGATAGCCGCCCTGCCCTTCATATCAGGAATTGTGATGGGCATTGCCGTGGGATTCGTGGGTGCGTCGTTCCCGCTTGTTATTTCCCTGTTGCCGGCGTCTGTTATGGAGTCCGATGTTAAGTTTGCATATCTCGCGCTGGCATATTCATTCGGATACATGGGAATGATGTTGAGCCCGGTGCATTTCTGCCTGATACTCACAAAAGATTATTTCAAGGCGAATCTCGGCGGAATATACAGGCTGCTTATTATTCCGGCGTTCATGATGCTGGTGGCCGGGCTGTTGCTTTTTGCGGTTTATTCAAGGATTTAGTTCGCTATTGAGCCAATTGCAAAGTTCTGATTCTGCTGCGGTCGGCTGCTATTGTCCATAGCTGCGTTGTCGGCGCAAAATCTTCCTCGACGTACTCTGCAAGTACGCCTGCGAGGATTTTACACCTCCGCCTTGCTCTGAACAATTTCGCTCGACCTCGCTACGAACATAATTTTGCAATTGGCTCTATTGTTGTCCATTTTCAGTTGACAATCGTCATTTCCGTCTTTTTGCACTTAAATCAACTGATTCACCAGCCTTCTCATCTGTCACCGGGGAGCCGCCGCGGGTCTCCGAGCGTGGAATGTTTTTTATTTCCTGTCCGACTGTGAAAACCATTGTTATGTGAATGAGAGTAAAGGTTATTACCGGCGCGATGCAAAGATAAGGAAGCGCCGAACCGGCGTATCCGATTTTAGAAAATGCGAACACTATCAATGAATAAACAATAACAACAAAGTACAGCAGGCAGGCGGTTTTAAGGAAATACCTTTTCCCGATGCGCCCGCTTTTCTTTAGTGCACTCTCCATATCTCTCTTGTCAATAACGATTGATGGAACAGCATAAATGAAATAAACGGCAGGCAGCGGGGCTGTAAGAAGCGCCAGCGGCCGCAATCTGATACTTACTCCCCAGATTTCATACAGGACAATTGTGGAAAGTTGAAACAGGAAGATGCCGAGCGCGACAACAAGCGCGGTTACGGCTGCGCCGATTATTGCAGTGCTCAAAAGGGGCGATATCCGGGCAAAGGATTCTGTAAGCGCTGTGCCGAACGATGTCTGTTTGTCCCTGTAGATATATCTTGTAAGTATCGTTACCGAAGCGAAAAGAGGCGCGCAGATAATCGTTGCGATTAACATGTTAACAACTACATAAATAACAGTGGCTGCATTTATCTGCCGTCCGTTCAGCAAGTATGTAAAAAATGACAGGATTTCAGTGTTGTCGCCAGGTATCATGTAAAAGAAAGGCATGATGGCTTTCGCAATGAGTAGCGAGGCGGCGATTCCAATGAACACAGGTACGATCAGAAGCGGATGTGTTGTGAATGTCCTGAGTGAAAGCGGCAATACTTCGGATGTTTTTATCGAGCGCAGTGATTTCGCCGATGAAGAACGCCTTCGCGATTTATTTTTATTGCCGGGCGACGTGGCGGAGCCTTCTTTTCTTTGATCTTCTTCGTCCATCATCTCATATACTACGGCGGCTTTTACAGGCTGTTCGGTGGCTTCATAAGCCATAGCAAGCCTGTAGAGGGTTTCCCTGTGGCCGGGGTTCAGTTCGAGAGCTTTCTTGAAACAGCTTATTGCTTTCTCGAAATCCTTCTTTTTAAAGTTTGCCTGTCCCAGCTTTGTATAAATCAGTGGGAAGTTCGGGTTATGGTCGAGCGCAAGGGAGTATTCAGCCACGGCAAGATCGAGTTCGTCTCTGTGCATGGCATTGTTGCCGTTGATAAGGTGTGTGATGAATTCTGCTCTTACTTCTTCGCTCATGCGTTATATTGCAGTCGGCCTGCAAGCGACTGCCCCCACTGTTTTCTGTGCATATTTTACATTTATTATAAGCGCTGTCCCCTCGAAACCGCGCCTGACAATAATCTCATGTTTTTTTCAATAAACTTTTCCCTGCCGCAATATTGTTTGAGATAATTATGCAGCGATGGTAGTTTTATTATGTCGCAACACATGTTTATAATGTACTGATAACGTAAACGGAGCGTGCCTTTATGCCTGAACTGATAATCGAATATTTCCAGAATCGGACTGTAGATTCGCGGTTGTTGCTGAACAGGTACATATTCGACCGGCATGTGTGCAGCGTTTTTTCAGATTGTGAATCGCGCTACATTGTTCCCACATCGAGAAAAGCGCGACAGATACGCTCCATTATCGCCGAGAGCTGTGGCGGTGCTCTCGTCGGCGGCATGGTGATCACGTTAGAGAATCTTATAGACCATGTCGCCGCCGCCGCCGTAAGCGAACCGTTGCTGAACGGGACTAAAGGAGCTGTGCTTATCGAGGACGTTCTGTTGCACGGCGGTTCTGAACTGCAAATGCTGGGGGGGCGTCCCGGCTTCACCGGCTACGTGACGAAAATTGCGGCACTGATTTCCGAACTGAAGCAGAACGATGTTCCTGACGCCGGTACACTTCGCAAATTGTGCGCGGCACACAGGTTGAACGCCTCGCCTGTTGTCGTGGAAGACTTCATGAGGGTTTTCGAGGCATATACTGCGCGTAGTTCTTCCGGCGGAGAGGGCGACGGCAGGGTGCTGCTCGACCGGGAAGATGTGATAGCCCGTTGTACTGAATACATAGCAAGAGAAGGTCTGGAATCTGTTCTGCCCGGAGTGGGACTATTCGTGTGGGACGGTTTCTACGACTTCAATCCGCTCCAGAAAAAGTTTGTCGCCGCCCTTATCGGGAATGCTGAGCGGACGGTGTTCGCGCTGGCGACCGCCGGTCCTGAAGAGGGCGAAAAGAAACGGATGAAAAAAGTTTTTGTGCTGCCCGACAACACCGCACGGTTTCTGTCGAAGCTGGATGTTGCGATAACTGAAAACTACAACTCGAATCCGGGTGTGAAAGTGATGAGACCCGCCGCGCATGAAAATATGTTTGTGAGCGTTATCGACAAAAGGGAAGGTGTGCCGGCAGGTGTCGGCATCAAGCTGATAAAGGCGCGAAACCGTGAGGATGAAGTTAAGAGAATTGCAGCCGCCATAAAAAAAGACTTGGTGGAGGGCGTGGCGGCGCCCGAAGATGTCAGCGTAGTTTTTCCGTCGCTCGAAAGCTACATGCCGATGATACGGCAGTGGTTCCCGAGATACGGCATTGCGTTCAGTGAGGCAGCCGGCGATTCACTCGGCGCATCGCCCGTGGCCGGTGCGTTTCTTAGCATTATCGATGTTGTGGAATCCGGGTTTGCGCGGACTGCTGTTTATAAGATGGCCGCTTCAACTTTCTTTTCTTTCGACAATATTTCCGGCGATTCTCGGTTTGTCTTTTCAGCATCACGGATGGATACTGTGGCGCGTGACGCGATGGTGACCGGCGGTAAACTTAATGGAGGAGAAAAGGACTGGCTGCGAAAATTCGAGCGACGTCGCGCGTGGCTCGTGAAGGAGGTCCACAGGAACGAACGCGACTGCGACGACGAAAAGCATGAGGCGGAGCGCGCACAAAGAAGGGTCGACGAGCTCGATTTCTATCGCGCGGTCTTCGAGCGGATGGTAGATCTGCTGCGCCCCTTTACCCGAAAGACTGTTTCGCTCGACGACTACTTCGACGGGATAGCAGATACACTTGCGCTACTGGATTTTGAGAAGAATATCTATCTGGGCGGCCCTCCCGATCTGAACGAATCAGCGAAGGCGGCGAATGCGGCCGCGCTTGCGGCTCTTTATGATGCGCTCGATGATTGCAGGTCCGCTCTTTCTCTTGTTGCCGATGAAGAATGCGCGACAGTGTCTGCGTTGAACAGTTATGTGAAGGTGGCGGTGCGGGGTGGCCGCTACATGAGGCCCGGATGCGGGGGCGGCGTGGATGTCATGGGCCTATACGAGACAAGAGGGCTGGAGATCGGCAAACTGTATATGGGTGGCCTGATCGACGGTGAGTTTCCGGCGTGCGCGGGACGGCCTTTCATCTTTAAAAACGAAGACCGTAAAAAGATAGGCCTCAAGTCCATCATGGCAGACCCGTCGGAGGACAGGCTCATCTTCTACAGCCTGATCTCCAGTGTCCACGCCATAGTCCTTTCTTACCCGTTGTGGGACGGCGAAAGCGAGTGCGTCAGGTCGGACTTCATGAACGAACTGGAACTGGTGACGGCGATAGAAGAGATCGGTGAACCGCCACCTGAAAAACCGTTTACGCTTCTGCAGTGGCAGACGATTGTATCGGAGACTACCAGTAATGAAAATGACTCCGTTCGCGCGGAGACAGCCGCAATGATGAGGACGCCGCAGGCGGCGATACGTGCGGATTATTTCCGTGCTATGCTCAGAGGTTGCCTTGTCGAACACCAGCGAGGTGCCGACACGCTGGGCAGTTTCGACGGTCAGGTTAATGACGCCGGGCTGCTGAAAGAACTGCGCGAAAGATTTATTTCATCGGGAAAACCCTTTTCCTCGACACGGCTCGAAACTTACGCGCGTTGCCCTTTTAAGTTTTTCTGTTCCCGGTATGTTCTCGATCTCGCCGCACCGGAAGAGGTCGAGGAGGAGATTTCTCCCGCTACCACCGGGTCTCTCGTACATGAGATTCTCCAGAAATTCTACGAAAACCGGCTCGACCCTGAAACGCATATTGCAGTGAGAGTTACACCCGATAATTTCGATGACGCACGTCAACAACTTCTCGACATTGCTGAAAAGTTGCTTGCGAAAATGCCGTTCAAAGGTTTTTTCTGGGATCGCTACAAAGAACAGCTTCTTGCGGGGCTCAGCGATGAAAATGCCGTTGTGGAAAAGATCGCATGCGCCGATGGAGACATCGAGATCGTGAGACCGCCTGGGCTGCTTCTGAAGTTCCTGCGAAGGGAAAGTGAGCTTCCAGCAGGTTTGCAACCGGCGTATTTCGAAACCGAATTCCCCTGCGGCGGCGCGGAAGGCGGCAACGATGCCCCCTGCGCCGGGATGCGGGTTCCTGCCGGTTGGACATGTGAGGTGGAAGGTGGAAAAGTGTGTTTCAGTGGTTTTGTAGACAGGATAGACATCGCTGAAATTGACGGCGGCGGCAGGGGATGGATGGTGATAGATTATAAGACCGGCGCGCCGCGTAATATAAAACTTACTCTGGAGGGGCTCGATTTCCAGTTGCCCCTTTATATGCTGCTTACAAGTTCGATGCTGAGCCCGCACGACGAATTGATCGGCGCTGCTTACGACAGCCTCAAACCCGGTCACGAGGGTAGAAATGTTTTCATTGCTAACGAGAATTTTGTATCTAAGAAATATGACGACGGCGCTTTCATCGTCACAAACAAAAAGAGCGGCATCCTTTCGGACGAAGCTTTCAGGGAAGAGCTTGCGAATGCGGAAAGCAGAATCGAGGCTGTTGTGAGAGCGATTGTCTCCGGGCATTTTCAGACTACATTCGAGTCGCCGCCAGTTGCCGGATGTTCATATTGCGAGTTCAGCCGGATATGCAGACTGGACACGGTGCGGATGGAGTTTGCACTGAAAAAATCATGCACAGACGCGGTGTCGGCAACTATGTATATTCGCGACCCGCTGCGTGAGGAGGCCGTAAATGGGGTTGACTGAGAGGCAGAAGCGTGCGCTGGCGCACGACAGACACGTGGCGCTGCGGGCCGGGGCCGGTTCGGGCAAGACCATGGTGCTCACGGAGCGTTACCTTTCCATCCTCGAAAGCGGCAGCGCCACGGTCGATAATATTATTGCAATCACTTTCACGGAAATGGCTGCGGCGGAGATGAAAAGCCGCATCATGCGTGAAGTGAGGGCCAGAATATCGGGCCTCGCTGACAGGGCCGGGCGCGATAAGTATTCGGAATCGGAAAGTACGCGCCAGGGGCACAGTGCCACGACCGATAATGTGAGCGGCGCGTATTTCTCCAGGATAAAATTCTGGGAAACTACACTTGATTCGATGTCGGACGCGCGTGTTTCGACAATTCATTCGTTATGCGCATCGCTGCTTCGCGACTACCCTCTCGAAGCCGATGTGGACCCCGAGTTCGTCGTGCTGGACGATACGCAGCAGGTTTTCCTGTTGCGTGATGCCGTCGATGAATTCATCGGCAGGGCGGCAGAAGACGGTTCGGATGATTTGCTGACACTATCGCGTCTGTGGTCGCGGCGTCAAATCGCGGATGCGCTCGAACAACTTTTCAATGTACGCCACAAATCACTCGCCTGGGCGAAGGAATTCTCTGTAATGTCCGATCAGGATATACGTGCACGACATGAGAGTCTTTGCAACGATTGGATCAATAAACTTCGCGACATTTCCGATTTTGACAGACTGCTCGAAAGAATGGAATCGCTGATATGCACCGACACGAGCGACAGGGCCTACCCGATGTGGGAGACGTCGGTAGCCGCGCTCGAAAAGATATGTGGAGAAGGAAACATACCTCCAGGCGCAATAGATGATCTCAGCAGTCTGAACTTTTCCTACGGCTCGAAGAAAAAATGGGCTGAAGACCATTTACAGGAGTTTAAAAGCATCGGCAAAGTGTTGCGGGAGTGGGCGAGAAATGTGCTCTCATACAGGATGAATGTGCGGGATTATGCCTATGCAGCAGTGCACCGGGCACTCGCACGGACTTTTCTGGCGGCGCGCGATCATTATGAAAAGGCGAAAGGCTGCGGTCGCATGCTTGACTTCGACGATCTGCAGGAAAAAACCCGGCGGATGTTGAAAAATCACCCGTCTGTAGCACGCGAACTCAGGCGGCAGTACCGTTTTATTATGGTCGACGAATTCCAGGATACAAATCAGCTCCAGTGGGAGATAATCAGTTTGATAGCCAGAGATGAGCAGGGCGCTATAAGCGAGAATGTGTTCCTTGTGGGCGATGAGAAGCAGAGCATATACGCCTTCCGGGGCGCTGATGTTCGGGTGTTCGACAGGGCGACAAGGGAACTTGATGCGAACAATGCTTCGATGAATATCGATTCGCGGCTCGAACTCGATGTAAACTTCCGCTCACATCCCGACCTGATACAATTTTTCAATGTGATGTTCGAAAAGATTTTCGCGTCGAGAGACACGACCGGCCTGCTGCCACACATTACCTGCGAAAACATTCGTTCCGGCCGCGAGAAGATGTGGCGCAGAGTGTTTCAAGGCGATAAAACAGCAGGCATGAATGTTGGCGACAC
This sequence comes from bacterium, assembly GCA_024278215.1. Classification (GTDB taxonomy): domain Bacteria; phylum UBP15; class UBA6099; order UBA6099; family JAJRTR01; genus JAJRTR01. Next base: position 29,865 of record JAJRTR010000164.1, on the reverse strand, counting down.
GGAGAAAAATGAACTGTCGCCCGCGATGCGTGTTCATGTTCTCAGTGGCGCGGTCCCTGATGAGATGAAGGAAAATTATGCGTCGCGCCACGAGTTCGAGGCGGAAATGGCGGCCTGTCACCTTTCTGAAATGTTGCGGCGTAGCGATGAATTTCTCGTTATGGATAAAGAGAATGAGAGCGCGAGACCGCTGCGTCATAAGGATATCGCCGTGCTGTTCCGCGCAAGGACTCACATAACGGAATACGAGGAAGCATTCAGGCGCGAGGGGATAGACTTCCTGAATGTCGGCGGTTTCGGTTTTTACGAGCGGCAGGAAGTGGCGGACCTGATGAACATACTCGGCTGGCTCGCCGATCCGCGCGACGAAGTGAGCCTCGCCGGAGCGCTCAGGTCTCCGATGTTCGGACTTAGCGATGAAACTCTGTTTCGCATTTCGCGCGTGAGCGGCAGACATTTTTTCGACAGGCTGAAGAAATATGTAAAGTGCGATGGAGCGGACGACAGCCCTGCCGCGTATGCCGTGGACAGGCTCAGGAAATGGAGCGCAATGGCTGGTCGTCTGTCTGTTCCGGAACTGATACTTCGAATTCTCGAACAGACAGGGCTGCTCGCAGTCTATTCCGTCGGTGAGCACGGCTTGCAGAAACGCCGGAATATCGAAAAGTTCATCGACATAGCCAGAAGTTACGAGCGCGAATATTCCGCGGGCATTTTATCTTTCGTTCAACACCTCGAGGAACAGCAGCGCATGGAACTGCGGCTCGGAGAAGCGCCTGTTGTCGACGATGACTCGGATGCTGTCCGTTTTATGACAATACACGGATCGAAAGGGCTGGAATTTCCGGTAGTGGTGGTGGTTTCATTAGGGGACTACTATCATCGCGGCGGCGGCGGCATCTTAAGCATCGAGGATTTCGGCGAAGAACGCTACGAGATCGGTTTCCGTGCACCGGGCGGCCCTGACGATGACTTCGGTGTCGACTCCACCGCCGTCAATAATGTTATCAAAGACCTTGCCGGGATGCGCGAAACCGACGAGATGAAAAGGCTGCTGTATGTGGCCTGTACACGCGCTGAAGACTACCTGGTCCTTTCGGGCTACGACGCGGCGGCTCCGGCTGAAATTGCGGATGAAGAATATGATGATAATAACACGCCCGCAAAAAAATGGAGTGAAGAAATCGAGTTCGCACTCGCCGACGAAAAGACACGCGACGGTGTTTCCGGTTATGTACAGTGGATAATGGAGATGCCGCCTGCCGCCGCGCATAAGAGAAAGAAAAAGTTTTGCGCCGCGCAGGAACTTATCGAATCTTTAAATGACGGCCCTGACGAGAAAACTGAACAAAACAACGCCAATGATAAGCTAAAGTACCTCGGCACACCCGGCGGCGGTCGCGGGAGCATATCGGTATCTGTGACCGAATTGCAGGACTTCGTGACGGACCGCGAGAGATACAGGAAAAACCATATTCTTAAAATACCGACGCAGTGGACGGGAATGCGAAAGAAAAGCGCGCGCGGCTCCGTTCGAAACCCGGGGGCCGACCCGCTCACCAGGGGCAGTGCAGTACACCGGTTGTTCGAGTCCATTTTCAGATCAGGCGGTGATGTGCTGGAAGAACGTTTTGAAAACATCCTTATAAACCTGAATGTATCAAGGAGGAGTGACCGCAAAAAACTCATAGATGAGTTCCTACCGAAAGCGAAGGCATTCCTTGAATCCGACCTGGGCGCGCAGATAGAAAAGAGCGTTTCCTATGCAGAAACGCCGTTCCTTCTGAAAGCAGGCGACCACTACGTGAACGGCAAGATCGACATGCTCTACGGCGGCGGTGGAACATGGCATATCATCGACTATAAAACCGACAAAATCCGCATGGGCGAAGAAGCCGGGAAGGCGGAAGAGTATAAAATGCAGCTTGAAATATACGCACTCGCCGCGATGAAGGGCCTCGCGGCAACGGAGCGAGTCACTTCGGGACTGTTTTTCATTGAGACCGGAACATATTACGAAGCGCTCGAAATAACACACGTAGACATCGCCCGCCATGAAGAAATGTTGGAAGAAAAACTTGCCGCGCTCGCGGAATTCAGAGCCGGTTTCTCCTGAAGGGAGAGAGAGTTAATTGCAACCGACCGCGGCAAAATCAGAATTTTGCAACTTGCTCGATAGTTTAGAAATATTCTCAATCCATCTGTAATTTATCAGAACTTGAATTTGCCGCCGATATTTTTCTTTATGTTCTTTTTGACTTCATCCTTCTTCTCTTCGATTTTCTGTGTCATCGCTTCTTTTATCTTGCCGACCGATATCTGGTCTTTCCACGAATCAAGTTTGTTTTTGAAAGCTTCGACATCGAATTCGAACGGCTCGACAGGCAGCTTTCCATCCAGCAATTCCGTCGCCATGCCTGCCTTGGCAAACACTTCGCCCATGTCATTGAAAACTTTAACGACACCTTTTAGTACATTGATTTTCGACTTGCCCTCTTCGTCGACTGCCACGTTGAATTCCGTACCCCTGACCGCAACGACACCGGATGGCGTGCCGACCTGAAATTCGAGGTTCTCCTCTTTTTCCTTGTCGAGTTCGCTCCATAATTCGCCCATTTCAAGGTCAACCTGGTTCGGTTCTTCGGAATCCTCATCAATTGCACTTATCGTCAGCTCTGACGACTCGTTGACTTTTACATCTACTGCCTCACCGAATTTCAACGCCAGGCCGCTCTTCTCCTTCGTTCTCAGCATGTCGCCTATCATCAGGCACATGTCCAGCTCCACCGCTTCCCATTCATCGTCTTCGCTAACCCGGAACTCGGCAGTGCCTGTTATGCCGGCGATATATGCAGTGCAGTCGTCTTCCTCTTCGTCCTGCGCGACACACACAACAGGAAGCAGGAAAAGCAGCGCGATTATCATAATTTTTGTAATTGTTATTCTCTTCTTCATATCTTACTCCTCTTTTTTTCAGGGTGGATAGTGTCCTGTCAACCTTATTGTCGGCACCGCACTTGCTTCATAACCCAAAATCAATAATATCACAAACACGCTGAAAAGTTAAAGCCCGGTGTGAATATCATTGCACAACATGGAATTCAACTTCTCTGTTTTCCGGGGTGAGATGAACATCGCCCCTGAAGGTAAAGAAATATGGTTCCGGCACATAGTCTTTTCCGAGCATGAATGTTTTTATTTCTTTAATATTGTAGTCGACTTCTCCAGTTCCGCGCACAATGATTTTTGTAACATCCACGGGCCTTGCTCCGAGTGGTATCTTTATATTCGTTCTGTATGTGCCGCTTTTGGCCAGCATTCCGGAGTTGTTTTCATAAGAAAACATAGGATGCGGATTCGACGAGTAGCGCTTCTTTTTACCTTTTATTTCGGCAAGAAATTCGAGAGTGCGCTTTCCGTTGTTGTTGGATGCGGTGAAGTCGACATAAATATATGAACGTGCATCGCTTAGCAGTGCTTTTGACACAGGCCCCTTTTTTGTGGTCGCCTTGTCTTCGGCGAACATCTCTTCATTCATAATACGGAATGTCCACGGGTAATCGTCCATAATAGAAGGACGCGGGCGACCATTGCTGACGAATGGAACCGGCATCGGCGCGAGTTTTACAGCGGTTTCACCGGCCTGGTCGAACATGCCGTTGCTGGTGGAAACTCTGAGCACGGGGTGCCCGTTGACCCTGCGACCTGAAAATGTGCTGAAGCTGTGGCCGTCGCTCTGATACCGCATTTCGAGAACGTCGCCTGTTGAATTATCAATTACGGCCCGGCAAATCAGCTCGATGTCCGTCGTGCGGCCCCATTGAGCCATAAGTATTATCGGCTGTATGCCCGTGCCGCCGTCTTCGTTGCTGAAGACTGTTGTGTAGTGCAGAATAGTCGTATCGCTATTGTTGCTCATGCTGTAGAAGATAAGCAGAGGAATGTCGCTTACGGCCTGTCCATCGAGCAGATAAAGAATCGGCGAGTTTTGATAAGCTACATATTCGGGATGTGCGTCGGGTACGATTTTTAGTTGCGCCGAAGCGACAATAGCCGTGCCGCCCGGCGCAGGCGAATTCTCTTTGTCGAAGGTGATCTCTATTTCATGCTCACCAGCGTCGAGAGTACCAACGTAAGCAGTGTATTCGAGTTTTTCTTTGCCGCCGAACACCACGATATCCGAATAGTTCACGCCATCGGAGTAAGTTTTGAGCACAAGACCTTTTTCTGTTTTCGAGCGCCACGATGTGTCGGGTGAATATATCGTCAGCACAATAAATGCTTCCCCCGCTGTGTCTGTGTCGATTGTCTGCTTCCATGAGGGGCTCGATGCCGTAATTTCAACAGGTATATCGCCAGCCTGCCTGAGGAATTGAAAACTGCCGATTCCATTCTCCTGCGCTTGTGTTGCAGCCTGCAATAAGAGCAGTATAGCCGCTGAAATAATCATGCATATCCTGTTTGCAGTTTTCATATATTCCTGTTCCTCCACATTACTGGTTCGCTAAAAAGATTGTAGAATATTGTAGTACTATATTCGCCTGCTGTTAAATGGATGAGTTAAGTGCCTGAATTCTTCCTTTATTGACAGGCCTTTTAGGGGTTTCGTTCAGCAACTATGTATGCAGAGCCGATTGCAAAATTCTGCCTCCGCTACAGTCGGTTGCACAGTATTGGGTTTAACACAAATCATGTAACAACTCGCCCTTTCGCATTGAATGCTGTGTTTGACACTCGAACCGGCATCAGCTATTATGCGCGCAGTTGTATATTCGGATTCGGTTGACATCAGGGAATCAATAATACGGAAAGGCTGCATATTGGCACAGGTAGAAAGCAGGGAACAAGCAATATTAAGGAAAAAGGCAGTCGAGTTTCTTCATGCCGAAATCCATAAGCGCTATAGAATAGAATACCTCGAGGCGATAGCTGAAATCAGGGATAACAATCTGCTCGATGATATTTCACAGGACGACATCGACGAAATGGAAGACCTTTTCACGAGCAATGTTTATCCTAAGGTGGAAGATCGCGGCGAACTGGATAAGAGCTTCGAGTCGATGATAAAAATGCTGAAGCGTCCGCATAAACTCGCCTTTATTATCCCCTCCATCCCGCGAATAATGATGAAGCACGTATCAATCTTCCCGTCTGCAATGAAAATAGGACTCAGCACAATTGTCGCTTATACACTATCGAAAAGGCTCGAGAATAAACTTGTCGCGGGACTCATGAAAACCTATGAATCACGGGACACAAAAATCGACGACACGCTCGTTGTCAATTTCGAGGACTATCGACAGGCCTATATTACAGTTTCACAGACTGAAGGACGACGCATGATCGGATTCGCGCACACAGTAATGAAAGCCGGAGAAAACAAGCATCTTGTGGACTCGACGCGCGAGATATTACACGATGTTCGCCAGGCCTTGATTGATAAGGACGACAAACTTCAGAAGCTCGGACGGCCCCCACAGCACACAGACGACATCGGCGCTATCTCGTTCGGCATGGGCGTCATCGACCGCGTCCGCGAGACCTACTATCAGTTCTCTCCAGACAAAATGGACCGCATGATACAAATCTCCAACATCACCGAACTCCACTACATGAAACAGATGTACGATGTAGAATAACCATGTTTGTCACAAATGAAGCTCCCCGGAGCAAGCGGACGGGGCATCAATATATGTGAGAAAACTTCTTAAGAAGTTTTTCACACTCTTTCAAAACTTTTCGTCGAGAAGCGCAAAAAGAGCGCTTCTCTCATGCGATTCCTGACCATCTTGTTTTTTCTCACAATAATGGATTAGACTGTAGATCTGCATGTGTAGAAGATTATAATAATAATTTCAAAGATAAGTATTATGGACAACCAGAATGTGGAAACGATGTTGCAAATTGGCCAACAGGGTTTCATCCGGATGGAGCATTTGATTTTTGATCGAGCCATGATATTTACAACTTCTTTATGTAATTTAAAAACATGAATAGGAGGCTTGTTTGTGAAATTTAACATAAATATGATTAATGTCATGCTTGTTTTTATTATTATTTCTACAATGTCATGTAATAATAAATCATATGTTGCGATTGGGAATAAAAATGACGCTAATTTTGAAATAATTAAGGAAGTACCTTATGTTGTTAAAAATGTCAAAGATGTTAATTTCGCGACTGAAATTAGAAATGGCCAACTAATAATATGCAAGGATTATTTTACCAGCTATATGCCGACAAAGGAAGAATTACGTGTGTTTAAGAAAAAACTTCAAAAGAAAAAATTTGTAATTTATAAGGAATATGGTGTAACTCCTCCATTTAAAACAATTAATGGTGTTCAATGGGAAGTTGTGGAAAATGCGGTTTATTGGCATAATTTTGTGAAAGAGTTGAAAGAATACTTTGGTGAGGATATAGATTTCTCTCTATACAATGATGCTTATAAGATAAACTATACTTTCTCTGATTCAAAAAAAACGAATCTCTTTCTTAATTTTGTTTTTTGCTTACATGGTAAGAATCCTGAGGATATTTGCGTAATTAAAGTCAAAGAATTACCTTACTTTTCTGAAGAGTATCTGAGAAGATTATATCTTAAAATTAAAAAGCAAAATAAAGCTGATGCAATTAGATAAAATGGCTATCTTTTATCGTACCCGTTCACAGGGGTGAAGGCAGAAGAGAAGGTGGAGATTTACTTGGGGGGGGATTGGGGTCAGGGGATTGGCGGGTCATGTATTGGTGTCAGACCTAGCATGTATTGGTGTCAGACCTAGAATTATGCACATAGCGGAAGTGTAAGGGGCAGTACGTGTATTATAAAATTTGAGAATAGTTTATTGGCTCGGAATAGTTTTGTTTACGTCGGCAATTTGCTACCTGTTGACAGGAGCACGAGCCCCTGGTCGCGCAGACAGAAGGATACATTACTCACACACTCGGCTCGCTATTCTTCAAAAAAGAAAACAAACGCAGGCGGCGCATCAGGAAATACAACGAGACGCGGAAAAAGAACAAGATCAAAAGCGCCTGCCGATTATAGATGTTTTAAAAATTGAATAGAAAAACAACGCGGAATGCGCCGGCATATCTCATCACGGCGCAGTCGAGAAAAGAGCATGAAAACAGAGCGGATTCCATCTTCACCCCGAACCCAGGCTGGTCGCTCATCCCGCTGCCTATGAGCAATCGCGTTTTTCGGGGGTTTTCTCCCAGCCACTTTATAATGAACTGTCCGGCCCGGGGACTATGACATGTAATGAACTACCCCGCTGCAAGCGGCGGGGAATATATCCCTCTTGAGATTCAGACAGGTACGTGTCAGAAGTTCAATTCCATCGTGGCTTCCAGATACTCGCTTTTCCTGTTTCCCGTTAAGTTGTTTTTGTCCTGGTTGCGACTGAACTCCCAGGCGAGGGAGAAGACATTGTTGTTGTCCAGCACCTGGGATAGTTTGAGAATACCGTTGTTGGAAAAGCCTTTTGTCTGGAACACAGCCGTGTAATCCGAGGTGAGTTTGAAGCCGACGAAATCGGCGATGTTGATTTTAAGTCTGTGTTTCAGTGCGCGGAAAGCAATGCCGTGGGGTTGGCGCGAGTTCGAGTGTTCGAACTGGTAGGAGCCGGAGTAGTTGCCGTCGGCGAATGATAATGTGCCGATATTCGATGTTATTTTGGAGATGCTGAAAGCGTTGCGTGGGGCAAAGGTTCTGTTGCGCGACCTGCTGGTTTTGAGGTCGTATTTGAAGGCTGTGACGGCTGGTATGCCTGCGAGTGGCGTTTTGAGTTCGTAGGAAAGTTTTTCGGAATAGACGTTGTTGGATTTCATCGAGGCAAGCCCGTCACCGGAGAATGCGGTCTGTTCCATGCTTTTTGCTTCCAGTTTAGCTTTCAGGTTTCGCAGGATGTTGTAAGTGACCCTGTAGTTGTGGTTATTGGCCGATGTATCGTTGCTGGAGACCGCGCTGAGTCTGCTGTTGCGGCTGAAGTTGAGTTGAGCCCTGGCCTTGAGTCGTCCGTTGAGGTAGGAAAGAGGCAGGTTGATCGTGTTGTTTTCGGCCACTGTCTTGTGAGCGCCGCTGCCTGCGCGGTTGATGGTTTTTTTCGTGGTGAATGTGGTTTTCCCCGGTAGAATGCGGAAATGCGAGTGGTCCAGAACGAGCACGGCCTGATTGTGAGTGTATTTGCCGTTTGCGTCGTCGTCTTTGAGAATATTTTTTGTATTTAGTGTCAGGGCTTTGGATAAGACGTAATGCAGATTGATTTCCTGACCTGCGACATCGTAGTCCAGGGTGGACGTGCCGGACATGCTTTTCAGGTTGGAGTGACTGATGGTCCAGGTGAGTTGCGAATCTTCTTGCAGTTGGCAGATGACGGCAAGGGAGGCGGTGCGTGAGTTGTGGCTGGTGCCCGTGCCGCTGGAGTTTAGAAAGTTGTCGTTGTGTTTATAGCCCAGGCGCACCCCGAAAATGCCTGCCAGCGGCATGGTCAGAGTGACGCCTGTGCCGATGTTGCGCGAAGTTTTATTGTTTATGCGGTTGCGGCTTGTGTTGTCGGTGTGTGTCAATAGCAGCTGCGAGTTTTCGGCGAACAGGTATCCCGCGCTCCAGTCGTACTTTTCCGAGGTGGTATTTGTGGGGGTGCCGCCCATGGTGTGATGAAGCCGGGAGTCGCTTTTGAGTTTGAAAGTGAGAGCGTCTGAGTGTTTGTAGTCGACGGAGAGCGTGCGGTTGCGCGTGTGGTTTCCCCCGGTTTTCGGTGCGGCCAGACTGGTGAGTTTTTCCTTTTCGTCGTATTTGAATGTAAGTCCGCTCTGTTCACCGTTTATTGAAATCAGTGAGTTTGTGACGGGTTTCCCTTTAAGCTGACGGTGCAGTTGCGTTTTCCAGCCGAGCTTGTCGATAATCGTATTTGACTCGACGCCTTCGAGATAATAGTTGCCGGTGAAAACGCTGCGTGACAGAATGTTGCGCATCTGTCGGTGCTGTCTGTGCGAGATGACACCGAGCTCGATTTGGGCGGATTTGAGTGGCAGCGTGTTGTCGAGGGGCTGCCATGCGGAAAAGATTCCGTTGTATTTGCCGTCGCCGAGTGCGCGGCCCCTTGGCGCGGTAGTGTTGCCTGTGCCGGTGTCGCTTGCCGGTACGGAGCCTGCGGCTCCTACGTTGGCCGGGTTCACGCCCGCTGTTGTCCCGGAAGTGACGGGCGGATTTGTGGTTACATCGATTTTATCCGGGTGACTGGAAGGTTCGCTCAGGTGAAACTTGAGTGCATGGGCGGGGTTGCTGAAGAGTGCCACGGCAAGTGCGAACGGCAACAAGTATTTGAAAACAGCTTTGCTCATAAGATATATCCTTTAACATATTTCATTTACTTACCGGCCCTGAGTATGACCGGTCCCGCGGCGTTGCTTCGCGGGCTTCTGTTTCCCGATGTATCAACGGCTACTATCTTGTACCAGCATTCTCCCGCGGCGGTTGTGTCGGTGTAGCTGTTGTTGGTTACGGGCTGATCGGTAATGGTTTCATATACGGCGGTTTCCGCTTGTGCGCGCAGCACAAGGTATCCCACGATGTCGTGTTCATTCGGCGCTTTCCATGAGATTGTGACGCCTGCGGCAGACACCTCGACGTTCGTGTCTCGTGGGGCTGCCGGTGCCGCGGTGTCACGCGGGGTTGCGTATGCCGTATGCGATTGTGCGCTTTCGTTGCCCGCACTGTCCACGGCCTTGATGAAGTACATATATTCCAGTCCGTTCTCCACATCTTTGTCCACATATTGCGTAGTTGCAGCGTCGGAAATAAAGATTCTGGAAAAGGGGCTGTTTTCCCCGTTTGAGCGATACAGGTGGTATGCGGCCACATCCGGTTCGTGGTTCGCGGGCCACGACAACGTGACCATCCCGTCGCCGGGCGCGGCGGCGATGTTGGCGGGATGCAGGGGGGCTTCACTGTCGGGAGCGACGACCTCGACGATACCGGAAAGAGCGCCTTCGTTCATATTGATGTCGACACCCGCGACCGCATAGTAGTAAGTTTCGCCCGGACGCAGGTTGCTGTCCTCATAGGAATATGTTCCTTTGGGGATGACGGATGTGTGTATCTTTTTCAGGCTGTCCTTCGAGTAGCCGCGATAAATGTGATACCCGTGCATGTCCTTCGGTTCGTTGCAGGTCCATGTCAGAGTCACGGAGTCCGGCCCCGATTGTTCCACCGAGAGATCGGAGATGGAATCCGGCCCCAGAGTGTCCGGGGGTACGACCCATGCTAAATGTGAAGGCGCACTTTCGTTGCCTGTAGTGTCCAGAGCGGTTATGCGATAGTAATGGACAGTGCCGGGTACATTCACATCCGATATGTGTTCGACGGCGTCTGCGGCCAGCGATGTGTCGGTGAGCAACTTGAAGTCTCCATCCGGAGTATTACTGCGGTAGACATTGTAGCCGGCCAGGTCTGTTTCCCTGCTTCGGGGCCAGGTCAGGGAGATGCGACCGTTTTTCAAAACGGCTTTTACGCCTGTGGGTGGAGCCGGTGGAACGATGTCCACGAAGGTGAAAGACGGTGATTCCGCGGGTATGCTACGGTTGCCCACAGTGTCCACGGCGAAAAGTTTGTAACTGAGTTTCATGCCGGGTTTGACCGAATAATCTTTGAATATGGACTTACCGATGCTTGAAATAACGCCGGGATTGATCTTTGTGAACTCTGCATCGCGGGAAGAATCCGAGCGCAGAATGATCCAGCCGGTAGGAATGTTAGAGGGTTTGTCCCAGCGCAGTTCGACATGATCCGATTTCGCCTCGGCTATGAACCCTGTAGGAGTGGCCGGTGGATTGGGTTGTGCGATGACGGTGATCGGGGGCAGGCTGCGCACCACATTGCCTTTATCATCTACAAGGTCCACGCGGTAAACGTACCCGTTGCCGGGCGTCACGGTGGTGTCTTCGTATACGCGGCCCATGATTCTGTTTACAGGCAGGGAGTGCAGGAGGAGCAGGTTGATATTGCCCTTGTGTTCGTCATATTTCGTCACCAGTTCCGAAGCGGACTGCAGCCCCATCGCCTTAAGTGAATCGAGGTCGACGAGGTTGAGTTCGTCCATGATTTTCTGATCGTCGGTGAAGGGTGTCACGGGTGTGTCCGTGAGCAGTTTGAAGTCCTCCGGGGCCGGACCGTTCTCGATGGCGTTTTCCACCTTATTCTTATAATCCTCATGGTGCTGGTCCAGTGCGTTCTTGCTGTCGTGTTGCAGTTTTTCGGAAGCGGTTTCGTAATCCCTGATATTCTGTTCGATAGCGGCCTTTATTTCCTGTTTGCGTTTTTCGGCAGCCTGTGGGTCAGTTTTCTCGAGTTCTTCGATTTCCTTTTGCAGTTCGTCCAGGGTTTTGCCCTCGAGTATTTTGTCGAGGATCTGGCGGTGCGCGGAATCCAGACCGGTTTTCAGGTCTGAAGATGATTTTTCAGAGAAGGCGCCGTGCTCGCGGTTGAGTGCGGCGATGGGTTCGTCTGCGCGGTACACCATGAAGCCCGCCACTCCGTCCATCGGCAATACATTAACGAACATGTACACGGCGGAATCCGTAGCCAGTGCGTGGGACGCGGGTTCGGTGATGTCTTTTGTTTGTGCATCGGAAATTCCGCACAGGAATACAAGTACTGCAATAATGTATAAAACGATTCGTTTCATTTATGTCCTCCGAAAGTCCCGCTTATAGATGGGCGTGAATGCCGCCGCTGTCGATCCGCAGGTAAACATTGATGCTGGCGCATTTATGGATTTTACTGTAACACCAACTGCAATTATAGGGCTGGTACAGGGGAACACATATTTGCGTGTGGCATGAACCACAGGAAATGCCCCACCAGTGCCATGAGCAGCCGCAGGGATAATTGAAACCGCAGCAGCAGTGGTTTACCCAGTGCCAGGAGCAGCCGGGCATGCAGACGTCGAGGCAGCCGCTCAGCCCGACATGGCCGTCGAACGCGCCGTTGATATAGGCTACCTCCAGGTCGCCTGAAACGTGTACAATGCCAAGAATCGTGGCACCCACGTGACCGGCGAATGAGCCGCTCACGCTGCCTCCGGTGGTTATGTCAAGGTTAAAATCAAATCCCGCAGTCATAATTACAACATTGATATTGCTGTGGCCGCTTGCGCGGAAACCGTTGCTGTCAAGCCGGAAGCTCACTGGATTGATACTGAGACTTCCCAGTATGTTTGCGTTGCCATTGCCGCTGAGATACCAGTTGTTCGGCGAAAACAAAACATCGAGCGTCACATCGGCATTCGCGACGCCTCCAATTGTTTTATTCAGCACAATTGTGCCGGCCAGGGTAGCGTGTGGAATATCGATATGGATGTAGGCCTCCTTGACCGGCAGGGAGTCGAACATGATGAGATTCCCATTGATGCCGATGATCCCATTGGTGGCCACGTCAAGTTCGACGTCTCCGTACAGCACATCTTTTTCGGGGAGAGCAAGTCCGCAGTCGATTTTGAATTTCAGCAAATTGCTGTTTTTCCAGTAATGCACGCCGCCGCCGACCTTTACCAGGGTCACGCCCGGGAACAGTTCGATGTCGAGGCCGCTTGCCTCTATGTCCAGCATCCATTCGGAAGGACCGAATATAGCGGACACGTCGAGTTCCTCGTTTTCAAACGTGATCCTGCCGCTGCCCTTGAATGTCTTGTCGATATAGCTGATGTTCACGTCATATTTGTAGGCGTTGTAGTCCATGTCAAGATGCACTCCGGCCAGTTCCACGGCTCCCGACCTGTGTATGCGCAGGTCCTTGACCGCAACGGTGCCGAGCGATTCCATGGACATGCCACCGGTTATCTGAGTGTATGGATCGCTCACGTTGTCCACGATATCGAGGTCGTCTACATTTACGTCGAACCCGCCGATCTTCAATCCGCCTGATACTCTGCCCATGCTCATGCTCATGTCCGAGTATATTTTATAATTCAGGAAGTCCAGGTAAAAACTCTGGCCGTCGAGTTCCATACTGAGCTTGCCCGACAGATTCACGAACCACTTGCTGTTGTGAGCAGGATCGATGCCGATGGAAAACTTGCTGATCTGGAGCGGGAGGTTGTGCCTTGTGTCCTTTATCTCCGTGGCCGTCGTGCTTGCCTTTGACATATCCGCCTGCGCGGGACGCCCTGAATCGCCCTCGGGCATTGTCAGGCTCACATTCCGGAACGGTATCATCTGGTCGAAATATCCGTCAGGCAATGCAATATTCCCATCGAGTGTCAGTGCCTTGGTTTTAAACTCGAAACTCGCCTTCGAGACTTTGAACGTGAAGTCGTCCACGTTGAAAGAAAGATTGTCGATCTCAATTCTGTCGGGCAGCCCGCCGGATGTGTCGATGGCGAGGTTTTCCAGCGGAACACGCTTGTTGATGGGCGCGGGCAGTTCGAAAAATCCGTCGGCCTCCAGTTTGTTGTCCACTACGTCAAGCTTTGTGAAGCCTATGAAATGCAGGCCGGGCATTCGCAGCGGTGCGTTTCCCGACACTTCGGCGTGTACGTTCAGTTTGCCTTTCCTGTATGTCATGCCCGTAAAGTCCACGCGTGAATTCAGGAATCCTATAGAGCCGTCCATAGTGAACCGGAGTTCGCCGTCCGCCGGTTTGTCAAGATGTATCTTTTTGATCCGGAACGAGGCCCCGAACATGTTGAACTCCGTGTCGTAACCCGGAGAAATATCGCCACCGATCTCACCGGTGCTCGACATCTTCATATTGTTGAATCCGATTTTTATTTTACGCCCGGCGTTCAGAATAAGTGTGCCTCCGAGCAGTGCGTCGATTGTCCGTTTACCGCCCGTGGCGGGTCTGGGGCTGTCGATATGCAACTTGTTGATAGCAAGCGACAGGTCGGCCAGCGTAACGGTGTCATGCACGCTGACGTCCGCGGCGACTGCACCGTCGGTTACAGACAACTCGTCCACGGTGAACTTGAAAGGCTTGCCTATCAGTCCGGAAAAGTCGAATGAAGTGTTTTTGAATATTACGGCGACGCTGTGTCCGTCATTGCCCTCGCCTTTCATGGTAAGGTCTATCTCACTGCCCGCCGGGAACTCCATTTTCGCGCCTGCAAGCTCGAATGACGGATCGCCCACGGCGTGCAGCGTACCGCTCCAGTCGTTGTTTTCCCAGGTAATATTTTCAGATTCGAAACCTTTGCCGTCGAAAGACAGCCCTGCCGTCAGAACCATACCTGTGGGTTTGCGGTCCTTGACGTGTATGATTGCGCTACTTACCTTCAGGTCCGCCCAGTCGAGCAAGCGGAGTTCCGCCACATGATCGCTGCCTCCGGCGGGTTTGACGGTGATGTCCGCATCACGGATGCCTTCTTTGCCAACAGGGACATTTTCTGCGGTCAACACGAGCTTCCCGCCGCCCATCGGCGCTGTGATCTCCATGTCCAGAACAAGGTCCGGGATCTCACCCAGAGAAAGCGTGATTTCACGTGCTGTGGCTTTTGCCGAGAAGGAGCCGAAACTGAATTCGGGCGACGATATGTCCGACAGCGTGATCGAGCCCGTGTCGATCATACGTAAGGAGCCGATATTCAGCTTGACTCCGGGTCCGAGAGCCGCTGCCGCGTCCAGTGCGCCGCCGGTGGCGTCGAGAGCCAGTGCGCCGTCTTTTTCGCTGAGTTCGCCATAGGTTACATGGTACGTGAATCCAGCCAGTACCAGATCGTTGCCGAGCCCGGATTGTGTGTCGGTGATACCTGCTTTTTCGTATGCCTGCTCGCCGACCCGGAAAACAGCCGAACCGGAACTGGAAACGCTGAATACGCAATCCAGTGAACCGCCCGCTGTTCCCTCGTCGCCCAGTGTGAGCACGGCAGAGGCGTCCAGCGTCAGCCCGCCGGAAGTGTATGAAAAATGTACGGAGTTGATGGCGATGTTGAAAATGCCGATGGTGCCCTGTTGCTTTTCAGGGAATGTTACCGAGCCTGTAATGCCGTCGGATGTAATGTCAACACCGTAGAAATGCAGCGGCCCTATGCCCGGCACCCCATCGGCTCCTTCGAAATGCACACGCCCGTCCACCTTCGCTCCGCTCGTGGTCACAGCCAGCCGGTCCACATAGATGCTGAGTGCATCATGAACTTCTCTGAAATCGATCTCTGTCTTGAGGGCACCGCCTGTAAGCTCATAGCGTCCGTTTCGTTCTTCGATTGTCAGGTTGCTGAAAGGAACAGGTGTTTCGAGCCTGATCACTCCGTATTCCAGTTTTGCGGACCCGCTGTAAGCCTTGAGGTCTCCATCGAAGATTGCGCGCACATCGGTGAAGTGAAGGTCCCCGGCCCAGAAGTCCGTAAATACGGCCCCCTTGATTACGTCGGTTACAGTAAAGACGACCGGTGCGGATTCCATAACTTCCGGCATGATGATCTTCAGAATAAGCGTGTGGCGGCCCCCCAGCGACTCGGGCAGCTTTACACTCAATGTCATGTCGCTTCCCGCGGAGGCGTGTTCCCTGAATTCGTGGTAGGGCCGTCCGTCGAGTTCCCAGTAGCCCTTGATGTCTCCGCTGCCCGTGGTTTTGACGGTGGCGGCGGCGGCAAAAGCAACGGGGTTCGTGATATTCATGCCGGCGGTGGGCGATGTGATGGATACTTCGTCCACGTGCAGGTCTGAAGCGGCGGCGGCATGTGAAGAAAGAACCAGAGGCACGTTCGTAATTGTTGTCACTTCCTGCTTGCTTTCGTCCGTACCGGTGAAGATGAAACGCATTGTCAAAGAAGCATCGGCACGTCCGCCCACCGCATGGGTTACAATGTATTCGGGAATCACCACTGCGAAACGATACGATTCAGCCCCGCCCGGGGTGATGGATATTCCGGCGTCGATGGACATACCGGCGTCTCCGCCCACCTGGATGGGATCGGGCTGCCCCGTACCGGTGATCATTCGTACCTGGTCTTCGAACTCGGTGCCGTTGTCGAGTACATAAAGCATCTGTAGCTGATGATAGTCCACACCAACGCCACTGCTTTCGTTGAAATATATTGTAATAATAGAGTCGGCGTTCCCGGCATCGGTCTGAACGGTAGTGACTTCGGAAGGGCTGAAAGTAGTGGTAATGTCTGCGTTGTGTGTGACAACGACTGCATCGGACACACCTGTGTTGCTGACAAGACCCGCGCCGTTTGTGGCCCGCACCTGGATAAAATAGGTCTTACCCACTTGCATGTCTATATTGTTGATGACGACGGAGACGCTGGTGCCGGTGCCGGTCCAACCCAGGGCATCCTGACTCGTGGGAGATGTTCCCACGGCATATTCATAAAGTGTGATTTCGGATTCAGGTTCCTCCGCGTTCCACGAAGCCTGCAACTGTGTGGTATTGCTTATCAGCAATTCGGGGGTTTCGACAATCGGTGTGCTGGGCGCGGAGGTGTCCGCGGTTATACCGTCCGAGGTTATGGCCGGTCCCGGTGTGGACCCGTTGATCGCGCGAACCGAAAAATAGTACGTGGTTCCGGAAGTAAGTGTGAGCGAAGATACTTCGTAAGAGGTAACCGCTCCCGCGTCCGTCCAGTTCACGATGTCGGTGCCCAGCGGTGTTGTCCCGACGGCATAATCATATCTTGAGGCGTCGGCGACAGCGCTCCAGTTGGCCGACAGCCGTGTGGTATCGGAGGTGTACTCCGCGTCCTGGCCGGTGCCGTCGTTAACATACGCGGGCGCGGCCGGTATTGTGCCGACCACGACGACAGCGGACGACGATCCCACGTCGCTCACGGCCCCTGCGCCGTTGACAGCACGCACATTTACGAAATATGTGCCGCCCACGGTAAGGCTCAATCCCGTAATGTCATACACCGTGGCCGAACCCGCGGACGCCCAGTCGCCGACATCGGTGCCACCCGCCGTCGTGCCCACGGACACTTCGTAACGCACTATGCCGGACTCGGGATCGGAGGCTGACCATGTGGCCTGGATCATGCTTGTGGATTGAATCTGCGCGTCCGTATCCACCGATGGCGCGTCCGGCGCTGTCTGGTCTGAAACGATACCGTCCGAAACAGATATGTCGCCATAGTAATCCGCGGCGGTTTTGGCACGCACGGAAATATAGTAAACCACACCGTGCACCAGGGTGAGTCCCGAGTCGGTGAAGGAAGTGCTCGACGTATCGGTCCATGCCAGAACATTGGCCTCGCCGGGAGCCGTGCCGATGCAATAGGAGTAGCCCACGGCCCCTGATGCCTCGCTCCAGTTGCCGGACAGTGTGTCGGCGCTGGAAGTGAAATCGGTATCATCGCCCGTGCCGTCGTTAACAATTTGGACGGACAAATTTTCCGTCCTGACCGTAGTAGCCGTGTCTCCGAACCCATCGGCGGCAAGCGCGGTCCAGTTGCCTGCGACATCTTTAGCCGCACACTGAAAATAATATGTATGTCCGTCCAGGCCCGCAAAACTGCCGTTAGTCTGTTCCGTATTCACCAGCCAGTCGGTCCATGTACCCTCGGCAGCGTCCTGCACCTGCACACGATACAGCCCCGTCAGTCCCGATCCGCCGGACTCGTCGGCACCGGCCCAGTGCACCGCGAAAGTGGCCTCGCCCTGTATATCGGCCAGCTCGTCAACAACGCACGAGGGTGGCGTTGTGTCCTGCGCCGCGGCAGGCACAGCCGCAAACAGACCACACAAAAAAAATGACACCGTAAAAACGATTCCCTTGATCAACTTTGTATTTATCATATTTTTTTCCCTGGTATACCGTGATTGTCGTCGATTTTCAGAACATACATCCGTCTTCAACGGATCGGTATTTTTACGATCTTCCCAACTGACCGTACACGATACCTGAAAATGGCGTTCCTCATCGTATATTCACCTGAAATGAACCGACACATTCGTCATCAAAATGAATGAAATGATTTGAATTGAATTGATTGGCGCTAAGTATAACATTATTTGACCTTTTATCAAGACTTTTCATGATTTTTATAATCTCCCAAAAGAGCCATGTACAAAATCACGTTTGTTACGAGTCCGGGCGAAATTATTTCGAGTAAAGCAGGGCGGCCCGGCTGGAGCACGAGCCCATGGTCGCGCAGACAGAAGGATATATCATCATAATCAAAGAAATGAACAATCGGTGATTTCTATAGCGGTTTTCAATTGTATCTTACGACTGAAATGCTACGCAGGATGGTAGAGAAATGCTGAAAAGAGATCGGTGAAAGCTGGAGCTTCCAGTTACAGGCGTTTCCGAGGTAGACCTTTAGAACGATGGAACTCTGTGTGCCGTGCTCAAACCGCATTTGTTTGGGCACGAAAATGCGGCCTGTTTGGCACCGGTTTTCCGGGTTAGGGATTCTGAAAGAAGGGGAAATATTTTGCTCTGAAATCAGGGAAACAATTCTATTCGTGATAATCCCTGTTTATTGGGTGGATAGAATGATCAAAATATGGATATGGATTTCGAAAAATGACAAAAACGTGCAGGTATTCGGATTCAGGCAAGGAACTGTATTGTTTACACTTATTTGTCGTGCTCATCCCCATAGTATCCAACTGTAGATAATTGTTAATGTGATTGAATAAAGTATGAGAATATAAAACCATTTTCCGGTGAATTTTGGGGTTTTAACAGAAGCTATGTTAAAAGCCGCCAGAACCATGAACATTGTATAGAGAATGGCCGAAAAAACCGAGTGGCTGAAAAAACTATCAAATAGAAAAACAAAAGAAAGAATTATTATATTGTTATCAAGTGCAAGCCCCATATAAGTTGAATCATCTACAAGGCCGAAAACATTGAAGTAGCTCAGTCTTATTGCACTGGTGGCGACAATTACAAAGGCTCCCGGCAGGAACCATGGACTAAAATCCCCATAGCTTAAAAGAATAACAGCAGGACATATTCCGAAGCTTACCATATCGATCAATGAATCCAGCTGTCCGCCGAATGTTCTTTGCACATCTGTTCTGCCCTTTATTTTGCGGGCAATGATTCCATCACTCCAGTCAAAAACAACAGCCCAGAGCATTCCTGTGATGGCCACCGGAAAAATTCGCAGAATAGCAAAGTACATGCCCAGGACAGCACATAAAAGCCCGGCAAGGGAACAGATGTTTGGAATATCTCTGGCAAAGTAAAGCATTCCTGTCTGATGTGATTGCGGATATTGTGACTTTTTCATTAAGTCTGCCCTAACTGTTTTTATATCCAAGGATAGACGCCAGTGCATCCAACAGGTTGGAATTCTCGCTTTGAGTTCGAGAAGCAATACGAATGTAACGGTCAGAATCCTGAAGAGTTTTATCCCGACAGTGTTTTATGTAAATGTTATGCTCAATAAATAATTTCTTTGTTATTTCAGGCCCATTTGGCGCGGAATCAGGCAGACGGCAAAAAATAAAGTTAGCATCAGGTTTGTAAATCTTTACTTCCGGAAAACTCTTCAGGTCTTCATAAAGCTTGTCACGGTCTTCCTTTACATGGTTACAGCTTTCAATAAAAACTTCACTAAAATCGGGTAAAATCCTTAAGAACTCCTCGGCAAATCCGTTAATGTTCCAGATATGAACTCCTTGACGTACAGCTTGGGCAAATTCTGAATTTGCCGTCAGAAGATAGCCGATGCGAAGACCACAGATGCCATATGCCTTACTCATGCTTTTGAAAATGGAAATGTTCGGATATTGCTCAATTTCACGTTCCATGGTTGTCTGAGCGCTGTCCACGACAAAATCGATAAAGGATTCATCAATAATCAGATGACAATCATGATTGGCCAGTTTTTTTGCCAGGCGTATTAGATCGAGTTTGGGAATGGCCATGGAGGTCGGGTTATTCGGTGTTACCACAACAGCAACATCTGCTTTGTCTTTAATCGCTTGAGCTGCAAATTTATCTACATCCAGATGAAAGGACGGAAATTCAAGTAGAAACTCTATGGCCCGCACCTTTGGTGCTGCGTTTATATATTCATTAAAAGAAGGTACTGGAACAATAATCCTGTGGGCAATATGTCCTGAGACTATTTTGATAAGTTCTGCTGCACCGTTACCGACAACAATACGTTGAGGGTGTTGATTAATCAGGTTACCCACAAGAGCGGCAAGGGCGTTCTGGGCAACAGGGTAGTTAAGAACAAGGTCGTGGATTCGGTTTTTTAAGATATCAAAAACTTCTTCAGGAGGAAAATAAAGGTTATACAGATACGCATGGTCTATAAAGTCATGGCGATAGTATCCTCCATGCTGACCTGCGATGAATTCATACTTATCCGCCTGGGTTTTGTAATCAGAATTCACCATGATTATTTCCATTACAGGTTGTTTTACCGGCATGCAGGTTTGTGTTTATCAAACTACCTGTATGTATATGCTGAAAGGGGATCGCTTCACAAAATTTCGAAGGGAACAGCCTTTCCGCTGATGCAAGATCCTCTAAGGTGTCAATTTCATACCATGGGTTACCGTCAAAAAAAACAGCTTGAAATGATAAGCGCTTTTCTGCAACCATTCGACCGAACACGGCTTCGTAATAGCTATTCACTTCACCTGCCAGAACATACTTATTTAATGTCTCGACAACCCTGTTCCACGAAGAGAGGGAAAGGCTGTAGATATTGACAGTCTTATATCTTATCTCCCCTGGAAGGTTTATAGTGTCATTATGGAATGCATCAACCATGTTGAACTGATTTATTGTAACTGCTGAACCGTGAAGCCATGGCTGCACGCGAGCAACTGCAATTCTGTCAGGATAAAGCATGTTACACAATAAAAATGGATCAAAAACAAGGTCACTTTCAATCAGCAAAAAAGGCTCGTTTATAATTTTGCGGGCCATCCATAGTGAATATATGTTATTGGTTGTCTTATATAGTGGACTGAAAACATATTCAATCTTCATGTTGCCGGCCCGGTTCCCCAGATATCTGCGAATACAGGATTCCAGGTGGCCTGTGACCACAACCAGACGTTTGAAACCATGTTGATTCAGGCTGGATATTAATCGCTCTAATATGGAAGTTTCATTTACCATAGTCATGCATTTGGGTGAATTGAGCGTCAAGGGTTGCAGGCGTGTTCCTGTGCCGGCTGCAAGGAGTACGGCTGTTGTTACACGTTCTTCGATATAATCGTTTTCGTTTGATATGACCAATTTTCTCCTGTAGTGTCCGATATAGTGTTCGGTAAATAAACAATCCTCACTCGGCCCATGTATTGGGGTGAGGTTACCTAAAGATGCAATAAGGAGGTATCTGGGGTTACCTGAAAACGCAATGTTTAAGTATATCTGCCTTATATTAAGTATTGTATAGTTGTGAATCAATTGCAAGCAACCGTACATATAGTGCCAGAACGGAAACCCCTGTTTTGTTGAGTTCTGCTGGTTGATTAATTGCTGAATACCGGAAAATGACTGCCGTGACTTGTGAAAACTTGCGCGTGCGATGGTTTTTCTTGCGCCCCGGTGTGAAAGATTAATTTCAGGCGCAACTTCGACTTGCAGGCTGGGCCTTATCTGTTCTTCCGTCTTTTCTTTGTTGATACGACATTATATATATTTGCGGTTTGACAACAGGTATCACGTCACACATGCACCTGCCGTTCGTCTATAATCCAGTCGGCTTTCAGGTTGGTGCGGGCGAACAGCATGTTTTCGACTTCTTCCGGTGTATTGAATATCACCTCGGACGGCGATATTTCACAGTCGAGTTTCACGTTCTTTTTCAGAATCGGAACTATGGTTTGCTCATTCGCATCTGCTTTTTTCGCAACGTGTATTCGGACCCAGTCTCTTGAATAGGGGTCTTCCGGACGTTGTTTGGTTATGACCACCTGAAACGATTCGACTCCCTCGGTGTTTCGAATGGCGGTCTGGAGATTCAAAAGGTTAACGCGCGAGCCTTTTATTTTAGTAAAATCTTTAACCGCGCGGCACAGGGGCGTTAGCAGTTTCGGGCTGGTATGCCCACAGTGCTCACATTTTTCCCATACCATTCCCTTTATGAGATCACCGGTGAAGTAGCGGATCAACACGGTGCCCCGGAAGTCTATATGGCTGAAAGTGAGAACACCTTCATGACCTTCCGGCACCGGCTCTTTTGTTTCAGGATCAAGCACTTCCCAGAAGTAATGTTCAGTATTTAAATGAATGCCCGAGCCTTCGGCGCACTCATAAAATGCGCCTTTCAACTCTGTCATTCCGTAGCCCTCAATAATAGTGACATCTTTTGATCCGATGGCGGCGAACTGTTCTTTAATGCGTTCGCGGTAAGCGGGTACCATTGGCTCTCCCGAAACGACGGCATACTTGATGTTGTCAATCTTCTTTATGTCGCCCCTTTTTCGCATTTTTTCCGCAACTTCAAGCCAGTACGTAAGATATGATGGGATGGCTACGATATTATCAAATTCAAGCTGCTCGCAGATTTGGATTTGTCGTTCTGTGGGTATTACCGATCCGCCGCATGTATGAAATACATGTCCGGCCATCAGAAACTGACTGAATACTACCTGAAAGAAAGCGAGGTGCGGTGCGGCGGGGAAGAGGTTCAACATTTTATGCTCGGGCTTGATGCCGCACCAGCTGGACATAGAAACTATACTCGGGGTGACGTTGAAGATGTCGTGATGAGTATATACAGCGGGACTCGGGTTGCCGGTTGTGCCACCGCTTGCATGGAAGTGTATGGGGAACCATTCCCGCCGCGCTTCGGCCTCGATGCGTTTTTTCAAGGTGCGTTCTTCGCCTGTTGCGCTGGCGAGCAGCGGTCGGCGAACTGCCTGGTATGCGTATCTGAGGAGGTCCGCTTTCCTGATGGGAGCGATGTTCTTGTACAGCGGTTCTCTGCCGGGAAACGTCGGCTGAAGGATGAAAGCGCGTGGGTCTTCAACCAGGTCCGTTTTGGTCACGAGAGGGAACTTCCTGAAGTCCTCATAGTTTTTCAGATTCCCGCTGCCGATTCCCATTTCCCGGCACTTCTTTCTATAGAAGGGATGGTATGTAAGAATATGACTTTTCACATAGCGTAGAAGTTGCTTTTCACTCCAGGCACGCTGATGCTCCGGAGACCAATAGTATGAAAACCCCATCTGTAACCTCCTGTATAATGTGATCAGTTAAATTGAAACGCAAAACAACAAATTATCCGGACAGTTTCCAAAGGTGTTTCGAAAAAACGCAAGAACCGGCTATGCCGCAATGTCCTACACCGGCTCGAAATGGTCGAGGTCGAGAATGGTGTTTGTCGGTTCGTCTGAAAATGTTGCTTTGACCTTCATGCCGACTTCGACTTTTTCCGGCTCGATTCCCTCGACGATATGCGTCATCGGTGTATCGGCACCGCCCAGCTTGATAAGCGCGAGTACAAATGGCGGCTTGCGCGGCAGATGTTTGCCCTCGTATCGCACCACTGAGAAGTTAACTATCTCGCCTGTGTCAGATAACTCCACCCAGTTATTGCTTATGTTCTCGAAACAGCGTTCGCAAGTCTGCCTGGGCGGCACGAATACCTTGTCGCACTTGTTGCATTTAACGCCGAAGATTTTTTTCTTGTCGCGTAGCGATATTAGGAACCTGCTGCCGGTTCTGCCCGCGAAATACTGGTAAGGCAACGCCAGCTTTCCGTCGACAACATAGCAATCTTTATTTTCCTGATTCATAGCGGATTCTCCTTTTTGAAATATTCACATAAAAACTCGAAAAACTTCACCGCACTTTCTCGAAGTAAATTATGTCGTACACCGAGCCGGTGGGATTTTCGACCCATACGGGCCGTACACGGTCACCACGCTTGACATCGACCAGGTCTTCCTTCTTGAGCAGGTGCCAGAGCGCTTCACGGTCTTTGCATCCATCGAGTAGCACGAAAAGGGCGCCATAAGGAGTTTCACGGGTCTCTCCTGTAAGCGGATCGGGGCTGGCATAATAAATAATATCGCAATATGTGACAATCCCCTCCGGGCCGACTTCCACAAATTCATCCACATCACACCGGCAGACAGCGCAACACTCGCGCGGTGGCAATTGCTTGCGGCCGCATTTGGGGCACACGTTGGCGAGAATTTTCTTTTCCTTGAGGCCATTCAAGAATTTCCCCATTGTCGGGCCTGTGGAGTATTTCATGTCGACGGAAATAATCTTTTTGAGCATGATAAGTTCTTCAACAGGCTCCGACGCATTCGATTTGAACTTTGAGAATATTTTGGGCAGCCGCTGAGCGATCTCCATATCTCCGACCAGCCGCAGCCTGCCTGCTCCGAAGGCGACTATGGGGTCCAGCTTACCAAGCATGAGATCGACAAAGTCCTTCGCCTTCACGATGTTGCATACCGTTAGATTGTCTCGAAGACCTTCTTCAAGTTTGCATGTGCCGTCTTTTATGACAGCCGTCCACTGACCGCCGCCGTCGCCGGCGAGGTTGTACCCGACAGTGATATCGAGTCCTTCCGCGTTTTCCGGTTGAAAACGCGACTCGGAGGTTGCCAGGATGTCTGCGGCAGTTACTTCTTTTCCGGGAGGCGCATATTTCGTAAAGAGTTTCGGCAACTCCATCATTAGCGGTATTTGCCCATCCACTTTCAGCTTGCCCGCGGTGAAAGCCTCTGTTCCGTCGATTTTTCCGATGGTAACACCTACGAATGTTTCAGCATCCACCGTAATTTTTACCGAATATTCGCCAAAATCATCGCTATCAAGTTTCTCGGTCGCGCAGGCACCGTCTTTAATTGTTAATTTCCACCTTCCGCCGCCTTCGCCCTGTACGTCATAAGCGAAAACAGCGTCCACACCCTCCGAGCCTTCAGCCCGGAATCGCTTATTCTGGGTTTTAAAAATATCTTCTACCGTTGTTCCATAGTATTCGCTCATTGTTCTCCCTTCTGCCAGTCAAGATTCTTTTCCAGCATGAACAGAACGGTCCAGTAGGTGCCTCCGAAGCCTGAGGCGAGTGCGTGATTCACTTCGCCCGGCACCTGGTGTCCGCCGGCGTCTCCACGAACCTGGAGCGCTGCTTCCGCTACCCGGATCATAGCTGTTGCACCGATGGGATTAGCCGATGTGACACCGCCCGATGGATTTACGGGTATTTTACCGCCGATCTTAAAGTCATCGCTTTCCACCATTGTCAGGACTTCGTCGCCCTCGAGCAAGAAAAAGTCGCGCAACCAGTCGAGCCCCCACCATGATGAAGGGTCATACATCTCGAACACATTGAAATATTCAACCGGGTCTTTGATACCATTCCGCTCGAAGAGTCTTTCTGCGGCGACACGGTGAGTGGTGGGATCGCGCTCATCCATATCGTACGTAAACATAGTGGAAAAATTTTCCTCGCGGTGAATGGTGATGTGGTCGCGAATCCAGACCGGTTTATTGCTGAGTTTTTTTGCTTTTTCTTCGGATGCCATGATGACGACGCACGCACCGTCGCTCTGGGAGCACATGTGAATGAGACGGAGCTCACCGGCAAGCTGAGGCGAGTTCTTTATGAGGTCATCCATCTGATCGTAATCGAGTCCGAAACTGCGGTGCGAGTTGGGATTGAGCACAGCGTGCTTGTCCATGTCGATGCGGTGTTTCATAGCGGCGCGTTTTGCGCGTTCCTCGCCGAATTCCTGTATCATATATGAGGCTGTCGCGCCTGTGAGAGCGCCGGTCTGGAGGTGCCGGGTCCACAGCGGGTCTGCCATATTGGTAATGCCGCCTGTTGTATGCCCCTCCTGTAATTTCTCGAAGCCGACTGCCATTACAACATCGTACATGCCCGAGGCGACAAGGTTATCCGCCGCGCTCACGAGAGTCGCACCGGTTGTGCCTCCGGTGGTCAGCCTGAACGCGCTTTTTCCATACGCGCCGTCTCCAATGGTATGCCACATGTCCGGCTGATGCACCATCTCGAAAAGCTCCATATTGCCATGCACAACACAATCTATATCATCCATCGTCAGTCCAGCGTCCTTGAGTGCCAGTGAAACAGCCTCGTGGATCATCTCGGGCTGGTTCACATCTTCGCGGTGGCTGGAGTAGACAGTCTGCCCGACGCCGATTATTGCAACGTTCCTGTTTTTCTTGTGTTTTTTATTCATGTTCGAGCCTCCTCTCTATTTGTTTTCGAGTATCATAACGGCGTGATGCTGTCCGGCCGCGCCTGTTGTGCCGTGAGCCAGCGCTTTTTTTGCGCCATAAATCTGGCGTTTCCCGGCCTCACCGCGTAGTTGTAGAACAGCTTCCGCAGCACCGGCCAGACCGCCGACCATTATGGGGAAACCGCCAAGCGGACCGCCTGACGGGTTCACATTTTTCTTTTCCATACCGCCGCCGTCTATCCACTCGCCTCCATTTCCTTCACCGCACAGTCCAAGTCCCTCGCACCACATCGGCAACTGGTAGGCGTATGAAGAATGCACCTCGGCCATGTCAAACTCTTTTTCAGGATTAGTGACACCTGCCATTATGTAGGCCCGCTCCGCCGCCCGTTTCAGTGAGAAGTTGCTTGCGAGGTTCCTGTCGCCGGGAAAATAGCTGTCCATACAATTGCCGAATCCAGTGATCCATACCGGTTTATCCGTAAACTCCCGGCATCGATCCTCGTTTGCGATCAGCATTGCAATCGCGCCGTCGGAAACGGGATAGACATGCAGATCACGTATCGGGTCGCAGATCATAGGCGATTTCATTACTTCCTCCGCCGAAACCGGCTCTCTGGCGATTGCCAGCGGATTTTCCGCCGCGTTCTTCCTTGAAAGTTCCACTACCTTTGCGAGGTGTTTGTCTGTGATTCCCGACACGTCCATGTATGCTCGCGCCTGCATTGCCGCCAGGTTCAGGTAATCCAATCCGACCGGCCTGCAATAGAACGGATCGAAAGCGAGGTTGGTACACATGTTCCTGTCCTCGCTCTGGGATTCCTTGCAGTGGGCCACGACCATAGTGACATCATCATGCCCGGAGAGGATGCAAGCGAGGGCGTATGCTATCGCGTTGACACCGTCCATTGCGACTTTTTCCTCACCCTGGTAGTGTGCTCCCACCTCGTCGGTGACGCCATTGTCTGAGATAGTTCGCGCGTCGAACACGTCGTCCGAGCACGTCACGACGTTCTGGATGCCCTTTTCGCCGCCGAAGGAGACACCGGTTTGTTCCATGATGGATTTCACAACGGGGAAAACCATTCCCTGCACCCGTTGTTGCCATAAGTTCGATTCAAACGGAATCTGCGCTACCGCGCATATAGCTGCTCTGTTTGCCATTTCTCACACTCCTTTCATCATAGGATATGCTGTCGTTCATATCCCAAACTCTGATTAGTAGCAACACTTTAGCCAAGTGAAGATGGCTGAAGTGTTACCATTCTTCTTACGTTCAAACATCAATTGTCTCTTCCATCCCGATCTCTTTCAGGTAATCGGCATACATCGCGTATGCGCCCTTGATTATCGGGAGAAGTTTCATCGTTGAAGCAATTGGGCCCCTGGCGATGATTTCTCTTTTAGTCAACGCTATCATCAGGTTGAGTTTTCCCAGCCAGAACTTGTGCGCGATATTCGCTTTCATTGTCATGGTCACTGTAGGAATAATGGAGTCATCGTCACCCTGGATAATTTTCTCATTGGGGCAATCAATCGTTATTACTCCGTCCGGCTCGGAATACCTGAACTGAATTACCAGCCCGCTGCTTAATACTTTTGGCCCTATTACTTCGTCATCCTTCAGATTGTTGTAAAAGGGGATCAGCACCTCATAAAGATGGTTTGTGTCTCTGAATAATTGGTCCATTTCAGATTCCTTTCTCTCGGTTCTACAGAACCCGTTTACCGAGCAAAATCAATCAGGCAACTGATACTTTAAAAAACCTTTTTTAGAAGCTCCACAACATCGGCGGGATCTTCCACCGGTCTTGGGTTTGTATATATCGTGCCGTCACCCATGGTAAGGTCGGCAATGGGTTCGAACTGATCTGCTGTCACTCCCACTTCACTCAAATTAGTGGGTAATCCTATCTTCGCTATCAGTTCACGCACTTTTTGTATTCCAGCAACTGCATCTGCTTTTGCATTACCGGTTGGAACCACCCCCATGGCGTGCGCGGAAATCGCATACTTTTCGGGACAGTGGTCCAGGTTCCATTCCATGCAGACAGGCAGCATTATCGAGTTCGCCAGTCCGTGAGGAACGCCGGCTATGCCTCCAATGGAGTGAGCGATTCCGTGTACTATGCCTACAAGCGAATTGGCGAAAGCGAGCCCCGCCGTGCAGGAAGCAATCAACATCCGGCCACGCGCTTCGACGTCTTTTCCATTTTCAACTGCTATCGGCAGATTTGTATTGATTGACCGGATCGCACCCGCCGACAGCGCATCCGTAATTGGCGTCGATTCCGTGCTATGCAGCGATTCGATAACATGTGTAAGAGCGTCCATTCCCGTGAATGCCGTGATATTCGGCGGCATCGACAGAGTTACATTCGGGTCCAGGATGGCAACATTCGGCGCGAAGAAATGGCTGACATAAGAGACCTTCATATTGGAATCGTGATCCTTGATCACTGCAGCGAAGGTTACCTCGCTTCCGGTTCCCGCCGTTGTCGGAATCGCGATCATCGGTTTTAATGGACGCTCCTGGATATAAGCGCCCTAGTGGTCTTTAAGAAGGTCACCACCCTCGGTCAGAAGCAGGTTGACCATCTTCATCGTGTCAAGCACGCTGCCTCCGCCAATTCCAACACATAGATCAACTCCCTTTGTCTTTGCCTGGCTGCTTGTCTCTGTGATAATCCCCACATTGGAATCCTGCGGTATATCGTCGCGCACGAGCACAACATCTATGCCTGCGTCCTCAAAGCTCTCTATCACTGTGTCGGGAAAACCCAGTCCGCGAATCACGTCGTCGGTTATCAATACAGCCTTTGTGCCTCCAATCAACTTTGCTTCCGTACCTGCTTGATCTATCGTGCCGGGCCCATACACCAGTTTCGTCTTGTCGTGAAACTCAAAATATTCCTGGAGTGGCATAACATTTACCCCTTTCTCGAATGCCCGTTTTTTCTTCAAATACGTTTTCAGTCAGAGAGGACATCTCCTGCTATAGACATGCGTTGGATCTCTGATGTACCCCCGGCTATTTCGCACATTTTTACATCACGGTACAGCCGTTCTGCTTTTTGCCCCACCGTGAGCCCCACTCCACCATGTATCTGGAGCGCGTCAGACGCAGACCTCACAGCGATCTCAGAGGCAAACAACTTTGCAACTGAAATATCTGTTTCACACTTTTCACCTTTGTCTTTCAGCCAGGCGGCGTAGTAGATCAGCTCCCTGGCCACTTCTATATTCATACGCATTGTCGCGATTTTATGATTGATATCCTGATAACTTCCTATCAACTTTCCGAAAACCATTCGCGTTTCAGCGCGGGCTATGGATTCCTCCATCGCCGCCCTGGCAATACCGACAGCAATCGCCGCCATACTGACACGCGCGTAATCCTGAACCAGGTTCGCGATTTCCAGACCCTGTCCCTCGTCGCCTATCAGGTTCGACCCGGGTATTTCGCAATCTTTGAACACAAGGCTCGACATGGCCGCGCCCCTTGCGCACATCATCTCCGTCGCTTCATCGCAAGTCAGCCCCGCAGTATCTCTTTCAACCACGAAAGCGCTTATCGATGCGGCATCCTTCGGTTCACCGGTGCGCGCAAAAACAACAACCACGTCCGCGACAGGGCCATTTGTTATTAACGTCTTTCTCCCATTGAGAATATAATCGCCGTTTTTCTTCTCCGCGGTTGTCTCGATTGCGGCAATGTCCGAACCGCAACCGGGTTCGGTAAGAGCGAAACAACCGATCAATTCAGCTGAGGCCAGT
>JAJRTR010000163.1 GCA_024278215.1 bacterium | reverse complement strand
GCGCACGGAATGGACGGAAACCGTCGATGAAGGCTGGAACGTGCTTGTGGGCGCGGATCGACGGAAAATAGCGGATGCAATAAATAATTTCAGCCCGAAAAAAAGCAGGCCGGACATATTCGGCACACCCGGCGCGGCGGAAAGAATGGCGGAAATCGTTGTCAGACAGCTAATAAAGGGGTAGAATTAACCTATCCAGAACAGGAATCTAACGGACAGATAAGAAATAATCAGGTATATTCTCGAATCATTTTTCTCCGGATGCGATGTTTGAAAGAACCGTTCGGGGGGTATGCACAAAATGTATAAGAATTGCCCCGTGAGGAAATAAAGCTATATACAATGAGGGCGGACAGGAAAAAAACAGTGCACGACTTCATCCAGTACCTTCACAGTGAAGGCGTTATTGACGCTACAAAGGCTGAGACTTTTCATACTATCGGGAGGACGCGCCTGCTGTTCGGCGTGATAGCGCTGCGGAAGGGCTATATCACTTTCGAGCAACTTCAGGAAGTGCTCGAAGAGAAAGCCGCGGCCAACGATGAGTTGCTTGTCGGCGAACTCATGCAACGCAAAGGCTACATGACGGGCGAACAGATAGAAAGTGTGCTGATAGAACAAAAACATGACGCCGACCTGCCGCCCGAGTTGCTTCTCGAAACAGGTCTGCTCCCCAAAAAGACCATCGAAGACCATCTTGAAAAGTTTTACCGCGCGTAACTTGCATATTTCACAAACACGGGTTCAAAAATCGGAAGAACGCTTATAATACAAAGCACGACAAGCGAGAGGTGAGAGAGCAGCCGGTCTACCGGCCTCTTGCACAAAATGCCGACATGCGGTCGATCCCGAATCGCTGCCGCAACGGGCGTAGAACAGGCGTTATCGCGATTCCACCGGATCTCTCACCAATGCGGGTTCAAGTTGCAGAACCGCCTGCAAAATTATTTCCGTGCAAGTTCGCGTAGAATCTTCGCGGACGTACTCTTATCTGCTTGCGGCCTGTTCGAGCTTCGCGCCTGTGTCGATCCTGTCGAAGGACACTTCAATGTATTCGCTCGAGCAGGGGTTGCCTTCGGCGATGAGCATGCGCCTGTTCTTTATATCCATTATCATGCTGCAAAGTGTGCTGCCCGCGTCGCCGTGGCAGCAGACAGTGTTGTCGCTTCCGACACCGTTGTTGCCGCTGTGATCGGAGAGGATCGTTTTCAGTGTGTCTATGCCGATGTCACCGGCATATTCGTTGAGAAGCCTGTCGGCGGCGGCGAAGCGTGTTTTTGTTGATGTGGCGTATTCGAGTCCTTCCATGCCCTTTACGGTCCAGTAAGTGCCGTCGGGCAGGTTGGCTTCGGGCATGGCGTGGAAGTGGTTGGTCTGTGCCATGACACCTTTTTCATTCGGACGGCGAACGGCTGTGCGGGCGGCTGTGAACTCGACGACGCAGTCGTCGCCTGAAGCGTCCATCAGGCCGATGAAACCGGCGTTCGCGCGGGCGGGGAAGTTTACGACAAAATCCGACGCTTCCTTCACCGTGCGGCAGGTTTCGAGTATTTCGAGCATCAGCAACTGGTACGGTATGCCTGAATATTTGAGGTCGTCGCCTTTCCAGAGACGCGCGTTATTGGCGCAGACGACGAGTCCGGCCTCGTTGATCCCCATGTGCGGACCGGCGAGCGGTATCTGGGATACGCATATCGTGGCGAGTCTGCCGGGTTCGGACGGCTGCTCGCGGCGCACCATCTGGTAGTCGCGGAGCATGTTCGGGAAATCGTAGTTTCTGCCGATGAGCGGCACGTTGTCGCGTGTGGCCTTCGGTGTGGCGTGTGCCTGCGAACATCCCATGCTGGGTGCGACGAGGCTGGAACCGGCTTCGCAGAACATTATTTCCATAAACTGTATGCCCCAGATAAAACCTTTGCCCGCGTCGAGGGCTTCGCCGAGCCCGCGCACTCGATCGAGCTGGACCGGCATATACTCCGCGACCGCTTTTTTTGTGTAGTGGGTGCCGAGCAGCCCCAGTGCCACTTTTATAAGTGACGTGGGCAGCAGTTTGGGTTTGTTTTCTTTCCACATCTCGGACGAGAAAAACATATCGAGCATTTCCCTGTACGCGTCGCCGTTGTGCTCTCCCTGGGCGAGCCCGCGCTCGTAGGCACTGCCTTTCAAATCAAGTATCTGCATTTTATCTGTTCCTCCCGCGCCGCCTGTTGTTCGGCACCTTCTGTCATGTACACTTGTAAATGCGCAAGATGTGTAGACAAGGGCGGAATCACCATACCCTGTCTAATCATATTTCCCGCGAAAACGGTTTTTACCGGCACAAGCTGAGGCGGGGTACGCTGAACCCGCCCTACATTTTTATTTTATTGTTGTTACGCTAACCAATGTTACGTCTTTCCCTTGTTGACATAACACTACACTTATTACTTTGATTCCGCACACAAAACGGCAATAAATAATGTTACATATTCATCATAGGACGAATATGGTGAAAAAGCAAGGAGTCTGTTGCAAATTTATGTTTTGTGGGAATGGTTTTGATGCAACTGCCTCGAATAAAGCTTCAGTCGTTACCCCGCATATTTCACCAATCTGGTTAAAAAGGGAGTTTATGGGGAAAATGGGTAAGCCTACTATACGCAACTCGGTTTGTGTTATAAGTTTGTCGGCAACCGGTTGTGTTCCTGCATTTTCTGAGCGTCTTCGAAGTTCAGTCTGCCCTCGGCCGGGATGGTATCGACGGGCAGCCATACGAGGATATTTGTGCCGCGCCCTATTTTGCTGTCGACGAAAATGCGGCCGCCGTGGCTGCCTTCGACAATGCGCGAGCACATCGGCAGCCCGAGTCCTGTACCTTCTTCCTTTTTTGTGAAAAAAGGATCGAAAATGTGTTCGAGGTCCTCGGCATGGATTCCGCTTCCAGTGTCGGATATCTCGAATCCGACGCCGCCTGCGCCTTCCTCGACAAGCGCGGAGGCAATACTCAGCGTGCCGCCTTCGCCTTTCATCGCCTCGATCGCGTTTTTCACGAGGTTGATGAACAGTTGCCGCATCTGCACCTCGTCGACAACAAGTTCGTTGACGCGACTGTCGTAATCTGTAAGCACTTCGATATTATTTTCGCGGAAACTCGCGTTAAACAGCCTGAGTACCTGTTCGATAAGATTCACCATGTCGGCGCGTTTGAAGGAGGGTTTCGCGCCGCCGACGAAATCGAGTATCTGGTTGAGTATTTTTTCGAGGCCTTCGACCTCTCGTGAAATAATAGCGGCATAGCGGGCTTCTTTCGATTCGCCGTCGAGCATCTTCGCAAGGCGTTTCGAGAAGCCGCCGATAGCGACGAGCGGGTTGCGCAGTTCGTGGGCGACCCCGGCGGAGAACTCGCCGAGAGTGGCGAGTGTTTTCGTGCGCACAAGCAGGTCGCGCGCGTCGATGAGGTGGCGGTTCGTGCGCTCGAGGTTTTTATATACCCAGCCCATTTCGATGGCGCTTGCCGCCTGGTTTGCAAACAGCTTCAGGAACTTCACCAGGTCGTCGGTGATAGGTTCTTTCGTGATAAGGTTGTCGACGACTACCACGCCGATCACCCTGTCTTTCGCTATCAGGGGCACGGAAACGAAAGTAGAAAAGCCGAGTTGCGCGATGATCTGTTCCTCGCTGTGTTCGGGCGGACAGTAATCAGTAACATTGAAAGTACTGCGCTCGAGTGCTGTTCTGGCGATGACGCCTTTTTCGGCGGAGAGCGGTATGGAAGCGGACTTGATGCGCCTGTCGATCTCGAAACCCATTTCCATGTTGAGGCGACCGTATTCCTTGACCTTTTCGTATAATGTTTTGTTCGATTTGTCTACGATGGCGTTCCAGTGCCGTTCGGCATCTTCAGGCCTTAGCGGCCCGACAGCCATTTTCCCGTCGAGGACTCTGTCGTTGTCATCCGTGAGGAAGAGCAGCGCCCTGTTGAAGCCGAGTCCTTCGCCCATCGTGACACTTGTAAGTATCATGTAGAGAAGTTCGTCGAGGTCTGTGGAACTGCGCATTACGTTTGTTATCTCGAGCAGCAGCGACAGTTCCTTGATGCGAAGGTCTTTTTCCTGAGCGTATTGTTTTGCGGCGTTGTAGAGGTGGGCGTTGTCGATGGCCATAGCGACCTGGTTGCCGATCATGGACACGAGCCCGATGTCTTCGTTCTCGAAGAGCGCTGGTTCGTTGCTGAAAGGCAGTATTTTATCGAAGACGCCGAGTGTGCCGATGACCTTGTTTTTGTATGTCAGTGGAACGCATATTATCGAACATTGCATGTTTTCGAGATCGCGGGGTTGTTCGTCATCGAACTCGCAAGGTTCTTTTCTTATCACCGGTGCACTTGACGAAACGACCTGTCCGGGGATGCCTTCTCCCGGCTCGAGGCCCCTGCCGGCGGCCTGCTCGGGGGTTATGCCGTAGTAGCCCCGTATCTCGAGCAGGCCGTTGTCGGGATTGAGCAGCCGCACGACACAACCGCGCGCCGAAAGGTGTTCGCATATCGTTCTCGCGATCACGGGCAGCAATTCGTCGAGTTCGAGCACCGACGATACGATCTGCCCGACCTGGTGAATTGTCGCTATCTCCCTGAAACCGCGAATGACTTCTTCGTAAAGCTGTGTGATGCGTATCGAACCCACGAGCTGTGTTGCGATGAACATTATGAAATTCTTTTCTGTTTCGGTGTGCTCGTAAGGTTCCTTTTTCCACACGTTCATAACGCCGATAAGTTTATCGCCGTCCAACATTGGGACACTCAGCAGCGCGCGGAATTTCTTCGATCCTCTTATGGGGATATTTCCAAGGTCTTCCCTGGCGTCGATATCGCGAATCGCGTATGGCTTTTTATCGAGTGCCGTGAGACCCGTTATTCCTTCGCCCAGTCCGATGGTGATCTTCTCGTCTTCGGTGAATCCCATGCCCTTTGTCGACTTGAGCCTCAGCAAGCCGTCTTCGTAGAGGTATATCGAGCATGCATCGGCAGCCATCAGCTCGATGATGATTTCAATGATGTCTTTTAGGATAGATTCGAGGCCGCGGGACGACTGAAGTGTCTGCCCGACCCGGCTGATCAGTTCGATTACTGTAGCGCGTTTTCTGCTGTCGTTATTCTCGGACAACGATATCCTCTCCTCTCTTCGCGGTGCGGGGCTGCCGTTGTGGACCTCTGAATGCCTGCAACTTTTCGATGCTGTTGCCACAGCTCACGGTTGCTGCAACTTGTACTTTTCGTAATAATCCGCAGCCCCGTCGCCGATGTCCGGCATGTCGGGCGCGAGCAGGGTTTTGGCATTCGGGTCTTTCATTCTTTCGAGCATTATCGGGGCCGCCGTAAGGGACGGGTAATTGTCGACGATATATTCCATCACCTTTATAGCTTTATCGACTTCTCCGCACGCCCCGTAGCGCAGGCTCAACTCGAGCCGCAGGTACGGATCGTCGGAAACGTATTTCAGGAGGTCCTCGATCAGTGGAATCGCTTCGCGGCAATCCTGCATGGAGGTAAAAAGTGTACGGACGGGGAAGTCCGGGTCGAGGTCCTTGAGCGCCTCGATAGCTTTAGCGAGGTTGCCCACCTGTTTGACGTTCCTGAAAATGATGCCGAGTGTGTAGAAGAGTTCTTTATTGCGCGGGAAATCGGCGATCATGGATTCGACTTCCGCCGCGTAAAGGTGCTGCATGCCGCACTCGGCATATTGCTGCACGAGCTCGCTCCTGATCGTGAGGTCCTGCGGCAATTGTTTTTTCGCCTGTTCGAGCGTGGTGGCGGCCATGGCGCAGTTGCCCAGCTTGTTGAAGACGCGCCCGAGGTTGATGTAAGCGGATTTGTAGTCCGGGTCGATGCTGATAGCTTTCGTATAATAAGGTATCGCTTTTTCCGCCTGACGTATTCCGACCAGCGCGCTCCCTATGTTGTGGTAGGCGCGCGCGTTGTTCGGGTCGAGTTTTGTGACGGCGCTCCAGAGCGCGATGGCCCTGGTCGACCCGGCGGCCGACTGGGTGCGGTAGTAAGCCGTGGCGAGTGTTTCGTACAGGCGGGGGTTCAGCGGCGAGAGCCGGATCGCCTTCTGCATAAGCTTCAGCCCTTCTCTCGACTGCCCGTAAAAGATGCGGCACTGGCCCCTGTTGGACATCACTTCGGCGCGCAGGTCGAGCAACTCGCGCAACTGGCCGTAAAACACTCTCCATTTGTCTTCATCTTCGTCTTTTTCGCCCACAAGGTCCAATTGAATATTTACGTCGATACCGGGCTCATCTTCCGTACCGGTTTTCTTCCTGTCGAGAACATTGCTCATAGTATCTATGGCGGCTTTTTCGACTCTTAGAGCGCGATCATACTTGTCGAGCGCGGTGTCAATAATTCCCAACGCTTTTTTAAATTCGTCCAGTGCCCTGCGGACCAGCGTTTCGTCCATGTCGCTCAGCGCATATTCGAAAAATATCTTTCCGCGCTCGTTGTATACCGAAGCGATATTGGTAGCGCTGACAACGTCGCGATATTGCTCTTTATTCCATTCCGGCGGCACATCGGCGTCCATCATTTCCTTGATACGATCAGGGGATACGTCAGTGGGCACAAGCTGGTAGGCGGCACCGTGTGGAATCGTGAACCGCCCGTATTCGTCGGTCAGGAACTGAAAGTCCGAGTACACGCCGGTCTTCTTGCTGTTGCTTTCGAGAATCTCCTCGGCATATCTTGCGCGCAGGGGATCGTCGACCCTGAAGATGGGGTTGTTGTCCCATTCGGCGGGCGGTGCCGGGAAAATCACATCCGGATACTTCCGCCGCAACTGATCGAGCTTCCACTCGAAAGGAAGGAAAGAGACGGGGATCATGGTAATATCTTTATCCGACACCTTTTCCGGCTCACATGATTCGAGGTAGCCCATGATGCTGGGCGAGTTGGTGCCGATGAAAAGGAAACTGCCCGGCAGCACCTGGTTGATAATAGCCTCGCCCAGTTCGCGCGAGCCGCCGCTGCGGTTCATGTATCGCAGATCGGTGTCGGCGAGATTCAGCGCGAGAATCACGCCCACAATAACCAGCGCAACCGTTCTCAACACCCTCTTGAACACACTTCCCTGGAGAAACCGCCAGCCGATTATCGTGCCCGCGCCGACGCCCGCCATGACGTATATCGTCACGTACACCGGCAGCCTCAGCGCGTCCGGCTTGCCGTGCGCCACCAGCAGCGAACCGGCGAACGCCGCCACCATGAACACGAGCAGGAACAGGCCCGCGCGCGTCTTTTTCCACAGCAGATATACCAGCCCCGGCAGCGCCACGAGCATAATCAGAAATGGCACTTGCAGCAGCACTCCCATCAGGTTCAATCTTTGCAGCCATTCGAGACCGCTCGCCGGGAATGTCGAAGCGTAACCCTGCACAAGCAGCAGGCTGATGAAGTTCGCGGCGGAACTCGGTGCCCACCAGTCGGATACCGGCCTGCGCGAAGCAGCGAACGGGATATAGACAAACAGCAACAGGCACAGCGCGGGGATGAAGAGCGCGGCGAACGCGAGTTTCAGCGTCGACGCGGCATTCTTTTTCTTCCAGAAGACTATACCCGTGTATATTGCAAAGAGCGCGACCGCTGCATACAGCCCGTATTGGAAATACTGCATCGTCTGAAGCGCTGTCGCGTGTGTGCGGAATATCAGTATGACTCCCTCGCCGCACAACAGCACCGGCACTCCGGCCGCGATCCGCAGCCTGTGCCCCGGCGCGATCAGCATGTAGAACAGCACCGCGCCCAGCACGAATATCATCATTATGTGGTGCGTCATCCCGATACCCGCCAGCATGAGCGCGAAAACTATTCGCAGGTCGCCACCGCGCCTGTAGTGACCGGCCACAAGCAGCAGCACCCCCGCCAACAGCGCTATATGCAGCGCGTAGACTTCCGCGTACAGCCCGAAACGCACGAACTCACGGCACCCCATCAGCCCGACCGCCGCCACGAGCCCGGCGACTCGTGAACCCCCTATCAGCATCGTCGCCAGCCTGTATATAAGCACCACTGCCAGCGCCGCGAAAAACGCGCTCATGACGTTTATACGGAACGGATAGGTCGCAAAGGGAAGCGCGCCGAACAACTTCGATATCATTATATACAGCGGGTAGCCCGGTGAATGCGCGACACCCATATCGCACGAGACCGCCGTCATCTCCGCGCTGTCGCCCCAGTACAGATCGGGCACGGCGCACAGCAGCATGTAACCGAACACGGCGATAAACAGCAGCGGCGGCACCCAGCGGTCGACCGGCAATTTCTTCTTTTTCAGCTCCGTCATCAGAATTGTCTGCCTCTCATCACTACCCTGAACCACTTCCGCATCATGAAAAATAATTGCAGCGGACTGTGCAGTTTCTTAAAGAACAGCGCCGCCAGCACCGCCGGCCTGAAATAGAACCTGCGGTTCGCCAGCCTGTACATCTTCTCGAGCGTCCCGGCGTCGAAGCCCGGCATCTCGCACGTCGCGCGTCCCTGGAAGTAGCCGCGTTCGTACAACTCTACCTCATTATCATACAGCAATTTCCCCTTCTCTTTTACAATATCGTAAAGTTCGGTGCCCGGAAACGGTATCGTCACAAAAAACAGCGCCTGGTGCAGCGGCAGCGAACAGGCATGTTCGATATTGCGCCGCATCGTTTCTTCAGTATCATCAGGCAGCCCGAGCATGAAAAAACCGTTCAGCAACAACCCCGCGCGCCGCGCGGCGGAGATCACTCCGCGCACCTTTCCCACGTCCACCTTCTTCCCAAGGCTCTTCATTATCTCTCGGTCGCCAGACTCCACCGCGATGCACACAGAATAGAAACCCGCCCGGCGCATCGCCCGGAACATCTCGTAATCGCCAATATCCGGCTTTATGCCCGACGGTATCATCAGGCTCACGCCTCTCTTACGGCGCGTCGCCAGCCGCTCGCAGAACTCCATCACTCGGTCGCGCCGCAG
Organism: bacterium; assembly: GCA_024278215.1. Classification (GTDB taxonomy): domain Bacteria; phylum UBP15; class UBA6099; order UBA6099; family JAJRTR01; genus JAJRTR01. The sequence goes on along the minus strand of JAJRTR010000163.1, from coordinate 24,844 downwards.
CGTGAAGTTGTCGTCCCAGATATGCACTTCCCGCGCTCCGTGCTCCACTGTGAGCTCGTCGAACTCCTCGATGACTCTGTCGATGGAACGGTACCGTATACGCGACTCGAATATTACGCGCGACGCGCAGAATATACATTTGAACGGGCATCCCCGGCTGGTGAGCAGCGGAAGCACCGGGTTTCTCTTCGTGTGCTCGAGCCGGTATTTCTTCACATGGCCCAGGCGCCACGCGGGTGGCGCTATCGTGTCTATATCTTTTATCAGGTCGCGCCGCCCATTGAAAATAACCGTGCCGCCGTCGCTCCACGCGACGCCTTTTATTTCACCTGACGGACGCCCGTTCGCAACATCGATTATTGTTTCTTCCGACTCGCCTACAGCCACCGCGTCGGCGTGTTCCGGTATCAGGTCCGCATACTTTATCGACGGATACGGTCCTCCCATTATGATTTTTTTGCCGGGATATTCCGCGCGCACCAGCGCCGACAACTCCAGCGCCGGCTTGAGTGAAAGGATGTTGGCAGTAATCCCGATCCACTCGTGGCGTGGCGCGGCGTCGTCGAGTCGCCGCCGCCACGCGGGGTCGTAGTTCGGGTCGATATACTCGACAGGCATCCCGTTCCGCTCGAGCGCGGCGGCCATATACAGCAGGCCGATAGAGGGGAAACGGTATCCCTGGAAGCAGTCCGGGTTGATGAAAATCATTCAGAATTTACGCCCCCTGAACAAGATGCGAAACGCATTTCGAACCATGACGAAAAAGTGCATCGGCGAATATATCCGTTTAAAAATGAGCGCGACGATCACCAGCGGCCTGAAATAGAAGCGGCGGTTTGCCAGCTTGAACATTCGCTCGACCGTCTCAGCGTCGAAACCCGGCATCTCGCACGTCGCGCGTCCCAGCAGGTAGCCGTCCTCGTATAGATTCTGTTCGTTATGGAAAAGGAATTTCCCTTCCTCGCGCACGATGTCGTACAACTCGGTGCCGGGGAAAGGAACCGTAATAAAAAAGTTCGCCTCGTGCAGCGGCAGCGCACAGGCGTGGTCGATGTTGCGCCGCATCGTCTCTTCCGTGTCGAACGGCAGGCCGAGCATAAAAAAGCCGTTCACCAGCAGCCCGGCGCGCCGCGCTGCGGCGACGACGTCTTTAACTTTGTCCACCCGGACCTTTTTGCCGAGTTTTTTCATTATCTCCTGGTCACCCGTCTCCACCGCCACACAAACAGAATAGAAACCGGCCCTCTTCATCGCGCGGAACATCTCGTAGTCGCCGATATCCGGCTTGATCCCTGCGGGCACTTTGAAACTTATACCTCGCAGTTTCAATTTCATAAGCGCTTCGCAGAACTCCATAACGCGCTTTCGGCGCAGTGTGAAATTGTCGTCCCATATATGTATCTCGCGCCCTCCGTGCTTCCCGACAAGCTCCTCGACTTCCGCCGTCACGTTGTCTATCGAGCGGTATCTTATGCGGTTGCCGAATGTCACATCCGACGCGCAGAATATGCAGTTGAACGGACAGCCGCGGCTCGTGAGCAGCGGCAGCACCGGGTTTCGCTTCGAGTGGTCGATAACATATCTGTCGACATGCCCCATCGACCAGTCGGGGAACGCGAGCGCGTCGAGGTCCTCGTGCAGCGGCCTCGCTTCGTTGATATGTGCCGCGCCGTTGTCGCGCCAGGCCAGTCCTTTTATGTCTTTCAATTCCGTCCCGGCTTCCAGTTCCGCGCATGTCGTTTCCGCTTCGCCGAAAGCGACGGCGTCCGCATACTCGTCAAGTATTTCCTCACGGTTTATCGCCGGGTATGGACCTCCCATAATGATTTTCTTTTCCGGATACTTCTCCCGGACATATTTCACCATTTCCATCGCCGGCATAATCGACAGCACATTCGCGGTGATGCCCACCCACTCGTGTTTGTCCACCTCGGCGTCGAGTGTGTCGCACCAGTTGCGGTCGAAATTCGGGTCCACATATTTCACCCGCCGCCCCCGCGCCGCGAGATGCGAAGCGATGTACATCATGCCCATCGACGGGAATCTGTATATGTGAAAACAATCAGGGTTAATAAATATCATTTAATATGTCACGCGCTCCGCATCCCTCATATCTGTCCAGGAATCGTTCCGACTTCTCCCTTTCTCCAAGCTGCCTGTACGCACCGGCGAGTTCTCCGAAAACCCAGCACTTATCTTCATATTTCAGTGCGTCCTCGAGAGCGGCGGCAAAGCCCTTCGTATCGTCCCTGCTGTAATAATTGTACGCCCGCTCCGTGAAATAATCGAATATTACCGAGTCAAAAACACCGTGCGCCGGCACCGGCCTGTCAAACTCACCCCGCGCCTTCGAGCCCCCCAGCCTGAACAGGAAACCATCGAGCAGAATCGGCACGTCCTCGCTGATCACCGAGCGGCGGAAACGCGCCGGGGTATTGATATACACCGGTCGCCGCCTCACATTCGCCTCATATATTTTCTTTGTCTGTATATCTATGCTGACCGTATTCAGCGTCTTCCCCTCATGCAGCCGCTCATATTCTTCGACCGAAATCTTATAATTTTTCAACTTCTCCGCATCGAAATCTATTTCCGGAATAATGACACCGTCGCCCAGTTGCGCGGCGCGTGCTCTCATGTTCGCCCGCCACCACGGAAAAGCCAGATACAGGCGGTAGAAAATGAATGTGTCGCGCCGCGCGCCGCCCTCGAACTGGAAATACAGAGGCGGCGCTATCGCGTCGTCGGCGACGTGGTCGACGAAAATGAGCGCGTCGCGCCGCGCGCTTTTAAATATGAGCTTCGAGTAGGTTTCCGGCGTCGTGTCGGTCCTGTTTGCCGACGCTTTTCCGGTTGTAAGATTCGCGCTCAAAACATAAACATGCGCAAGCGCAATAATCACCACAAACGCAGTTATAGAGCCCGCGCGGCCCGCCCCGCCATGCCTGCGCTTCACCACGCCCAGTGCCGCCGCGCCCCCGACAGCCGCCGCAAGCAGGAACACCGCGTATGCAATGAGAAAAAACGCTTCCTTCTCGTGCGTCGGATACAAAACCGGGAAAAAAGCGGACAGCGCGAATACACCTGCAAGCGTCCACTTCGCACCGCGCGCGACGCTTTTCGCGAAAGCGAAAAACAGCGCGCCTGCCATCAGCAGCGGCCACGTTTGTCGCGCTATCGAGCCCGCCAGCAGCTTCGTGTTCAGCCACATCAGCGCCGTCCTGTATTCGCCGACAACCCAGAAGTCGTATCCGCTCAAAAGCGTCGGCAGGTTCGCGGGGTTCGCTGGTGAATTCCAGTCGAATATATCTGTGCGCGCCGAGAACAACGGCAGGCACAAATACAGTGTGAACCCTGTCAGAACAAGGAAAGAGGCAGTCGCGACCGCAACAATTCTGCCGCGCCTTAACGCAAACAGCCCGATGAAGCCGAGCAGCACCGCTGGAAAAATGAGGGTGCCGTGATTGCCCAGCCCGATGCACGCGACAATCACGAGCATCATCAGTGTGCGCAGTGATCCGCCGCCTGTCAGCGGTCCGGAAAGCGCGAGAATACACAGGCAGAAAAACAGGTTTATCGTGTAGACCTCGATAGTAATCGCCTGATCGAGAAGGAAAGACGAAAGGATCATTACGACAGTGGCGTAAAGGGGAAATATCGTGCCGCCGCCGGTCTGTCGCGAAAGTGACGCGGCGAGCATAAAAAACAGGGATGCCGCTGCCGCGCCCGCGAAAACGCTCATCAGGCCGACACGAAACGCGAGCGTGCCGACCGGGATATATTCCGCAAGCTTGCCCAGTAATGCGATAAGCGGATACCCTGTCGGATGCGGCACACCGAGATAATGGGCGGTGAGCACAAAGTCCGCGCCGTCGCCCCATCCAACATCGGGAGCAGCGCCCCACATGTACACACACGCCGCCACCAGAAACACAAGCGCCGCGATAACACTGTTGCGTCTTCCGATTCCGTATCGTTGTGTGTTTTCCCGTGGTGTCAATTCAGAAGTATCTCTTTCGTTCGCTGCAAATAATAATTTTTCGCACTTTGTACCATTTTCTGTTCATGACACGACATAATCGGAAATCACCGTGCGTGCCTGACGAAAAAGCACGGAGATGTCGAGCAGAGACCTTATCCTCAACAATCTCCTCAGCATATACGCGGGTCTCATGTAGAATCGCGTGTAGCCGTGCCGCAACAGCGCCGCCAGCTCGGCACGGCCCATCGTGCGCGACAGCACGCGAAGCGGCTCCCCGCCACGCATGTAAGCGTTCCATATCCCGCGTTCGCACTCCCCGCGCTCCACCCTTGCGTCATATTCTTTTGTGCCGGGAAACAGGGTGCCGACATTATAGACAGCGTAGTCGGGTTCGAGTTCGATCACCCGCTCGATGCTCCGCTCGACCTGCGCCCTCGTTTCGTCGGGGCTGCCGATGATTACAAATGCGTTTATGCTGACACCAGCTGCACGGCAGGCGCGGAAGGCTCTGTCGTAGGCATCGTCGTTGATCCTCTTATCCAGACTGTCACGCACATCCGGGTCGCCCGCCTCGACACCGAAAGAAATATTTATGCAACCCGCTGCCCGCAACGTTCTCATCAGTTCTTCGTCGACGAGGTCGGCGCGTGTCTGGCACGACCACAGGAATTTTATGTCTCTTTTCGTCATCTCACGCGCCAGTTCCATCACCCGGTCGCGCTCGAAGGTGAATGTTTCATCCAGAATAGAAACGAATCCATAGCCCTCACTGTCGACAAGCTCCATCTCTTCGAGCGCGCGCCCGGGTTCCAGCGGCCTGTACGCGCCCATCGAGGCATTGCGCGAGCAGAAAGAACAGTGGAACGGGCAGCCCCGCGCGGTAAGCAGCGTCGTCGTGCGCGATCCGACAAAGGGATTGAAATAAGCGTCGGGGTTTTTCAGTTTATGGCGCGCAGGAAACGGCAGCGAATGGAGATCGACGAGCGCGGGCCCCCCCGTGAAATCAGCACCGGGCACAACAACACCGGGCTCACCCGCCGCGAGTGGCAGGCCGCGCAACAGCGATTCGGCGATTGCCCTCATCGCATATTCGCCGTCGCCCGCGACACCATAATCAGCACCCAGCGGCGCAACGATCTCCGGATCGCACGAAACGTGTGGCCCGCCCGCAACTATCGGTACATCCAGGCGGCTTTTTATCGCGCCGATCACCCGGCGGACGACCGGCAGCGCGGGCGTCGTCACCCCGATCCCTATAATCGAGGGCCGCGCCGCGACTATCATGTCTATAAAACGGCCTTCCGTACCTGCGTCCACCTGCCCGTCGATTATCTCGACGCCGAAACCGGCGCCTTCGAGCACAGCCGCGATGGAACACAGTCCGGCCGGTGGGTAATACAAGTAGTAGCCCGCCTGCTTCGAACTGCGCTCCGTTGCCGAATTGATTACAGAGAAATCAAACGGCGGCACGACAAGCAGCATATCCGGAGAACTCATAATACAATTATAACTGATATGTTGCGCATATTGTAATTTCGCGGCAGCGGCGCGGCATGAAACGAAAAGGGACAACACCGGTGCGCCGGCCTCGCTAATACACGATACAAACAGTATGGTTTTACTGTTTGATGTTCGCAAATGCACAAGTTCGGTGAATATCGCTATAATTCACATGTAGTATCCGATTGGCGCGGAAGCGCCGATGATAATGTCGTATCCGGAGCCGGGCGCATAGAAATGCTTCCTTTGAAAACAGCCGCCAGATTTTTATTGAAGCTCGTCGAACACAGGACCGGCAGAATGCTGCCTGTCGCTTGCAGCTACCTGGTGACGTCGAGTTGCAATCTGCATTGTGCGGGGTGTTCGTTCGACAGGATGTTCAGAGGCGTCGACCGGCGCGGGAGCGACGATGAACTCGGAACGGCCGACGCGCTGGAACTCATCCGTGGATTCGCGCGCATTCGCACACCGATGCTCATTATTGCAGGTGGAGAGCCCCTGCTGCGCGAGGACCTTTTCGACCTGTCCGCCGCCTCACGTGCGGGCGGCATGTTCACGATCCTGATAACGAACGGCACCCTGCTGGATTACGACAACATCGCGGACATCGAAACGGGGTTCCACAGGTGTGTGGTCTCCATCGACGGCACCGAAAGAGCGAACGATATAATCAGGGGCGAAGGCAGCTACGCGAAAGCCGTCGCAGGTGTCGGCCGGCTGCTTGAGAAAAGAAAACGTATCCCCGTGATCATTGCGTGTGTCGTCAACCGCCACAATATGGATACGTTGCCCCAATTCGTCGAAGAGATGAAAAGCATCGGCGTCGACGGCGTCAAGTTCCAATTAAACTATCTGCCGGAGCTACAGCCGGGTGCAGAAGAGGCCGCAGCCGGACTGCCCGCACTTCTCGATATGAAAAGGAAACATCCGCGATTTGTCGTCGGCCCTGAAAGTTTCCTGACCGGCATGGTCGCTTATCTTTGCGGAGGCAGCGACGCAGGCTGCATAGCGGAATCCGCCGCGCACATAGTAATCTCACCCGCAGGCGTCTTCTCGCTGTGCTGCTTCTACCCCAGCGAACTGCGAACAGTGCGCCGCGCTTCGGACCTCATGGAGCACAACCGCAGCGAATATCGAACGATACTGTCGGGCTGCAAAGGCTGCTACAGGCACGACGAACACGTGCTGGCCGACCTGCTCGACGCACCGCTTTCAAAAATATGCTGGAAAGAAGCATTTGAGAACATTATTATATGACCGTTTGCATATTGTGCGAACTGAAAAATAACGAAAGGTTCCGGGTATCTTTTGTTCATTAATAAAATCACCATGATAAGCCCATACGAAAAGCGCATACCATTACAGGTCGCCTCATATCGGGCCTATCTTCCATGTTACGGTTTTCTTTCCATCGCCACAACACTGCGAAATGTCGGATATGAAGTAAAAGCATATTGCGAAGCTTCCGGTAGCAAGGTGGACTGGCGCCGGGTTGCCGAATCGGATGTTATATGTTTCTCACTCATGTCCTTTTCATCGCGCAGGGGCTATGAGTTCGTGGCGCGTATCAGGCGCATGAACCCGGAAATACCGATTATCGTCGGCGGAGCGCATGCGAGTGTACTGCCTGAAGAATGTCTCGATCACTTCGACTACGTTGTGAGAAATGAGGGCGAAGCGATAATTGTCGAATTGCTTGAAGCGATTGAAAACGGCGGCGATGTTTCCGAAGTGAAAGGCATATCGTATATCGGCACTGACGGCACACCGGTCCATAACCCACCGGCGGATTTTATCAAAAGCCTGGATATTGTGGCTGATCCCGGGCTCATCGAAGGTTATTCCCCGAGAACCCTCACTTCCTATTTCGGAGATACTTTAAAAAACGGCGTTCTGCGTTTTAACTTCGCCGTGGCGCAAACATCCCGCGGCTGCCCGTTCGAGTGCAGATTCTGCTTTGTCAAACAAGAACTTGGCCGGAGATACCGCACGAAATCACCTGCACTTGTCCTCAGGGAAATCGAACTTGCGCTGGACAGGCTCAAAACTCGTTATGTTTTTTTCGCAGACAACGATGTCGCCGTCAACAGAAAGCATGCTCTCAAGCTTTTCAGTCTCATCGAGCAACGTTTTCACGGCGACATAGACATGTTTTTTTTCACTCGCGCCGCCACCGCGCTCGACCAAGAACTGATGGGGCTTATCGAGCGTGCAGGCAGAGCATGTATAGGCGTGGGTATAGAATCTATAGCCCCTGAGACGCTCGAAGATTTCAATAAAAAACAAACTATACACGACATCGAATATTGTCTCGAAGAATTCAGCAGATACAATGTAAAAATTCAACCGCTTTTTATTTTCGGTTCGGACAATGTCGAGGAGAAGACACTGCGCCGTAGCCTCGCTTTCGTCCTGAAACACAAAGTTTACAACTGGGGCTTCAGCAGCCTTTTCGATTTCCCGACGAGGGGGAAAGTCCTCGGCTACCCGCAGGTCTTGCCCGACGACAGGTTCATCCATCGCGACTGGCGTTTCTATACTGGAAATTTCGTTGTTCATTACCCGGCAAAAATGCGCCCCAGCGTGTTGCAGAGGGAAATGGAAACGGTGCTCAGAAAGTTCTACAGCCTTAACAGAAACACTTTTTATCAGTATTATCCTATCAGGGCGACCTACAGAAACTATATATCCTTTCTGGAAAAGGCTGAAGCAGGATTGTACAATAATGATGGAACACTCCGGGAACATTTGCTGCCCGGCCCCATGTATGATACATTCGATATCGGCGTGTCCGTCAACCGACTGGCTCTGCTTGTTGAAATCGCTCGTTTTTATGCCGGGAACATACTGCGGCCACAATCATGGAAACAACTCGCTTCGCTTGTAACAAACAGCAGCTACAAAGTGCGTACCAATCCGACATATAATGGAAATACACAAAATCACAATTATATGCCCTTATGACGACAGCCTGCCCCTGCAGGTGACGTCCTACCGCGCTTTCATGCCAAGATACGGACTGCTCGTCGTCGCGACCGCACTGATCGAAGCTGGCTACGACGTCAAAACTTATTGCGAATTATCCGGTAGTAAAATCGACTGGCGGCGGGTGGCGGATTCCGACATCGTCTGCTTTTCACTCATGTCGTTTTCATCCCACAAAGGCTACGCCTACGCGGATCGGATACGCGCGGAGAGTCCGGACACACCGATTGTTTTCGGCGGCTCGCACGCCAGTGTACTTCCCGAAGACTGCCTGAAACATTGCGATTATGTTATCAGGAACGAAGGCGAAGCGATAATCCTCGAACTGCTCGAAACGCTGAAAAACGGCGGCGACGTTTCCGGCGTCAAAGGCGTGTCGTATATCGGAAGCAACGACCGCGCGGTGCACAACCCGTCAGCCGGTTTTGTGTCTAAACTCGACATGATCGCCGATCCGGGAATCGTCGAAGGATACACTCCGAGGAGCCTGTTGTATTATCTCAAGGACACTATTCACAACGGTGTTCTGCGCTTCAACATTGCTGTCGTACAATCTTCGCGCGGATGTCCTTTCGAGTGCAGGTTCTGTTTTGTAAAACACGAACTGGGCCGCAAGTACAGGACAAAAGAGCCGGAACTCGTGGTGCGCGAGATCGAGTTGTCTTTTTCCAGGTTGAAAACGAAATATGTTTTCTTCGCCGACAACGATGTCACGCTCGACCGTGAACGCGCGCTCGAAATATTTCGGCTCATGGAACAGCGTTTCGGCGGCGATGTCGACATGTTTTTCTTCGCCCGCATTTTCATCGCGCGCGACGAAGAACTGATGCACGCCATCGAACGCGCGGGCCGCGCCTGCATCGGCGTCGGCATCGAGTCGCTGCAATCGTCCACTCTTGACTTTTTCGAGAAAAAACAGTCCATCGGCGACATCGAGGAGTGCCTCGAAATATTTGGTCGCTTCGATGTCAAACTACAACCGCTTTTTATTTTCGGCTCCGACGACGACGATGAAAACACAATCGACCGCGCACTCGCTCTCGTGCTGAAACACGGTGTTTACAACTGGGGTTTCGGCAGTCTCTACGATTTCCCCACAAGGGAACGGGTACTCGGCGCGCCCCAGGCGCTGCCCGACGACAGGTTCATACACCGCGACTGGCGTTTCTACTCGGGAAATTTTGTAGTGCACTATCCGGCGAAGATGCGCCCCAGCACACTGCAAAGAAAGATGTCCGAATCATACAGAATCTTCTACGGCAAAAATAAAAAATCCTTCTATCAGTATCACCCGATCCAGGCAACATACAAATACTATATCCCATTTCTCGAAAAGGCCGAAGAAGGACTCTACAACAGCGATGGCACACTCCGAACGGACCTTCTCCCCGGCAGCTTTTCCGAAACTTACCGTCTCGACATGCCCGTCAGCCGGATTGCCGTCATCGGCGAACTCGCTCGTTTCTATCTGGGTAATATGACAAGGGTTCAATCGTGGAAATACTTGCTTTCGCTGATGCGGAAAAAAAGGTAACCGGCAGATGTTTCTCCATTTGGCCTCTGCATAAGACACTCGACTTCCGCCTTCGCGAAAAGACGAGTCTCCGCTGCTCCGCGGATTACCCGCATATTTCACCAGCGCGGGATAGCTTCCGTGAGCCTCATTCAGCGTCCGTCGCCTATACCTTTCCAAGCGCCTTTGTCAATTCGATGAGAGCCTCGGTGTAGGGTTTAAGGTGGTCGATTTTTCCTTCGGCGCGCACCTGGCCGGTGACGAGAAGTTTCTGGATACTGTCACCGGTCTGGAGTCCCTGCCAGCCGCTTTCGGTGAATACTATTTTCGTTTCATCCGCATCAAAGGCTTTGTCGGCAACCGCGAGTTTGCCGTCCTTTATCGACACGAATACCGGCGGCTCGCCGGAATGATGGAATGAAATATTCGCTTCGAGCCCTTTCGCGAGTTTCCCGAATCGTTTTTCATCTGCAATCGAGGCTGCCGCCTGCTCGAACGCTTCGGGGCCGAACGGCAACGCTTCGCTGCGGGGGCGTTTGCCCATCAGCAACCTTACGAGGTCCACAAACGTATCAATTATCTTTTTCTCGCGTGATTTCTTTTTCTCCTTTTTTGGCCTGGGAGGCGGGAGCGGCGCGGGTGTGTCGCGATAGACTTCCATGCAGTGTTTTTCGATAAGTTTGTTGATTTTCGGGTTGTCGAACTCCTCTATCAGCACTTCGCGGCCTTCCCTGACAGACCTTTCGGCAGCCAGCGATATGACCATCGACTCGCGTGCCAGCAACAGGTTGGCATAGGGCATCGCACGTGTTTTCATGCACTCGACGAACTCGACATGCTGGCGGTCGGCACCGATGTGGCCGATACCGCAATTGTCTTTTTCGTAATCAACAGGAACCTCCGCTATGTCGCCGAGCGGGCCGCCCCCGGCGTTGAGAACAACGTCGCGCCGGGCTACGGCGTGTGCTCCGTTGCTCCCGTTTATTCCTATTTCCAGCCCGTGCAGCGGTTCTTTCTGGTACATGCAAAGGCCCAGGTTGGCGAGAGCGCCGTTGTCGTACTGCACGATCACAAAGGCGTGGTCGATTATGTCGGGCCGCTTGATCATCAGGTTCCTGTCGGGCGCGTAGTGGCAATTTATTTTCACGCTTTTACCCCTGACGACATGCTGTCCGCCCATCGCATATACCTTCACGGGTTTGCGGCGGATAAACCATGAAAAGAGATCGAAGTGATGGCAGTCCTTGTCCAAAAGCGCGCCACCCGATTTCTCCGTCTCGAAGAACCACTGCACGGGAAAGTTGTCGCGATACTCTTTGCCGAAAGCCATCATCACGTCACCGAAGTCGCCCCGTTCCACCATCCGGCCGAGTGTTCTGTAGAGATTGCAATACCTGTAGACAAGCCCTACCTGCACGATCCTGTCGGTCCGGAAGGCTTTAAGTATCAGGGTGTCGGTTTCCTCCATCGTCGGACATATCGGCTTTTCGAGAAAAACGTCTTTACCGTTTTCGAGCGCGAGCACAGTGACGTCCGCATGAAGATATGTCGGCACACTGACGCAAATCGCGTCGATCTCTTTCATGCGGCACACCTTTTTCCAACTTGAAGTGGATACGACATCCGGGTCGTCGAGCAGCGCCAGTGCGCGTTCGCGCGCCTTTGTTTTCCTGTCGCATATCGCCGCCACACGCGTCTCCTCGAGACGGTCGAATCCGCGCAGGTGCATGGTTCCGTTGTCGCCCAGACCGATTATTCCTATGTTGTACATATCGTTTCCCTCTTTCATTTCCGAAGAATGTTCTTCATCAAGAAGATATTCCCTGTTGTCTGCGAATGTCAATATCCCGCGCTAAAAGAAAAAAGATGCGGCCGGAACCGCATCTCTTGTCGTGTCGATATTTTCGAAGCTGTTTATTTGAATTTATGGCAATCCGTGCAGAGCTTGTCGGGATCACAGACGTCCGGCAGTTTCTCGTGGCAACGCAGGCACGAGTCGGGTTCGTTGACCGTGCCGTTGTGGGCATCATGGCAGTCGCCGCACATCTGGTGGGCACCGGTCAGGTGAAGCGCTTTGATGCCGTTCTTGTCGTATTCGTCGATCTTGTGGCAGTCGCCGCAAACATCGAAGTTGCTCTTGTCGCCCCAGTCGTGAGGCTTGTGGCAGCTCGAGCAGTTGTCGGAAACATGATCCTTTATTTTCGCGACTTCTTCAGCATAGGGCTTGTGACACGCCGCGCTCGCGCACGTGTTGCCCTTCTTCGGTATCTTCCATTTATGCGCAGTGTGGCAGTCGGTGCAGTCGCCCGCGTGTTTCGATTCGTCATTCTGGTGAGTGGCATCCTTGTGGCATTTGACACATGCGTCCGAACCGGCGAACGTCCATTTGTCGTCGACGTGGCAGTTGGAACATATCCTGTGGTCCGGCCTGGCCGAGACGTTCGCCTTGTCTTCGATGTCTTTGTGGCATTTTTCATCGCATGAGCTTTTATCGTGGCAGTAAGCACAGCCCTTGAGTTCGGACATATTTGTCGTGTCCGCATGTTTTTCTTTCCAGCCGGGCGTATGCGTCACCTTCATCGTGGAAGTTTCGTGGCACCAGCCGCAGAACTTCTTGTCGCTGTGACAAGTAGTGCAGTAATCTTTCGACTTGCCGGCCATTTTGTTGTGGCTCTTGTACCACTCGACCGGCGTGTGTGATGCGGGTTTCAGCTTTTTCGTGTGGCATGTCGCGCAGAAAGACGGCTCGTGGCAGGACTTGCAGGTGTCCGGTTTTTCGAGAACAGCCTTCTTGTGGTCGGCGGCAAACTCCGCGGAGTGCGGCAGTGATATGTCGTGGCATCGCGAGCAGTAGCCGGGTGTGTGGCATGAAACGCACATCGGACTCTTCGACTTCGGGTCGCTCTTGTGTGTCTCTACCCAGTTGGGTTCGTGCGCGGTGCGGACGAGGCCGCTGCTCTTGTGGCAAGTCGAGCAGAAGCCCGTCTTGTGGCAGTCGAGGCATCGGTCCATCTCGCCAGGTTTCGCGCCCGCCGCCAGTTCGGACATTCTTCTGCCGTGTCCCACGTACCACTTGTACGGATGCACATCCTTACCCTGGTTTTCATGGCATTGAATGCAGAACTTCTGGCCGTGGCATTGCGTGCAACTCTCGATTTTTTCCTTATATTGCTTCTTGGGGAGAAAAACCGGGTGCATCTGTCTGAAATTCGGGCTGTGGTTTGTCAGCAGGTCGACGCCCTTTTCGGTGTGGCACTTGTTGCACCAGTCGACACTGTGGCACTGTTTGCAAGACGAAGACATCGACTTTTCGAGAAACTTGCCGTGATCGAGAAAGTCCTTATTGCCGCCATGGGCTCGGAACGCCTGGTGGCATTCGTTGCACGAATCGTAGTCATGGCAGCTCAGGCAGGATTTGCTATCTTCCTTATACTTACTCTGGTGTGCGGAGAAATCGTGGGGCGCAGCCGAGATGTGGCATGCGTAACACTGCTTCCGGTCACAGCCATCAAGTTTGCCGGCCTCGACCAGACCCTTGTGCGCCTCCTGCCAGCCCGGCGAGAGAAACCTTAGTGTGTCGTCCGAAACATCACATGCGGATTTCTCACTGATGACGGCATTCTGCACCGCTGCCTGCTCGCTGCCGTGCTCGCCACCCGCCGCGCTCAGGATCAGACCGTAAAAAAGCGTTGTTGTGAAAAGCAATATGGATACTGTAATCTTGATGTTTTTCATACCGTAGATGTTCCCTGTAGCATTTATTCTAAAAGATACATCGAATAACAAGTCTCCTGCTAAAGCCAATAAATCATAACATGATAATCCTATTATTTCCACAACTAAAAAAAAATCATAAACCTTCGAGGCAATTGCAAAATTATGTTCGTAGCGAGGTCGAGCGAAATTGTTCGGAGCAAGGCGGGGGTGTAAAATCCTCGCAGGCGTACTTGTAGAGTACGTCGAGGACGATTTTGCGCCGACAACGCAGCTATGGACAATAGCAGCCGACCGCAGCAGAATCAGATTTTTGCAATTGGCTCCTTCAAGGGACTGAACTTTTTCTGCGAGCCTATTGCAAAATAATTATTGTTACCATTCACAGGATGTAATGAAATAGTCTGAACTGGCAATTTCCGGTATGAAAGTGGATTCAGTGACCGGTTATCATAATAATGCAAACGGCTCGAGGGTTTTGTTGTTTGCCGAATCCCGGCTTCCGGTATGGTCCCTGCGCCTGCGGATCATGTAGTGGCCGCACCCCTCACGAGAACCACTTTTCCTGTACGCACGATCTCGATTATGCCGTATTTCTTCATCAGCCGGATAAAAGCGTCTATCTTTTCGTCATGTCCGGTGATCTCGACGATCATACTCGAGTCTCCGATGTCGATGACTTTGCCGCGGAATGTATTTGAGACAGTGAGTATCTCGGTGCGTTGCTCGGGTTTCGCGCTGATTTTCACGAGCACGAGTTCGCGGAGAACGGTTTCGCTGTGAGTGATGTCGCTGACTTTTATCACATCGATGAGTTTGTTGAGCTGTTTTGTGACCTGCTCGATAACCCTGTCGTCTCCATGAACGACGAGACTTATGCGAGAATAAGCCGGGTCGTTCGTAGTGCCGACCGCGAGGCTTTCGATGTTGAATCCGCGACGGCTGAAAAGGCCCGATACACGCGCAAGCACACCGGGCTTATTCGTCACGAGAACCGATATTATGTGTTTGTGTTCGCTGATTTCCATTGTTGGTCACCTGATTATTCGGATTTATTAAAGTCAACCCGGAATATTCGCAAAACGCGAATAATCCGGGGTCAATACTCCTCTATCATTTCGTCGAGCGCCTTGCCCTTGGGAACCATCGGGAACACGTTGGCTTCCCGTGAAACTTTGACATCGATAATCGTAGGTCTGCCGTTGTTCATCCCCTCGGCGAGAGCGTCGTCGAGTTCGTCTTTCGCAGTGACAGTGATGCCTGCCGCGCCGAAGGCTTCGGCGATGGGTGCGAAATCGGGATTCCCGCAAAGGTCGGTGCTCGAGTAGCGGCCCTTGTAGAACATCTGCTGCCACTGGCGGACCATACCGAGGTAGCCATTGTTGAGCACGACGATTTTTACAGGCAGATCGTGGCAGACGGCGGTGGCGAGTTCCTGGATATTCATCATGAGGCTGCCGTCGCCTGCTATGTCGATCACGAGCGCGTCGGGGCGTCCTACCTGCGCGCCTATCGCCGCCGGGAACCCGAAACCCATCGTGCCGAGCCCGCCCGAAGATATCCAGGTGCGCGGTTTCGACATTTTATAATACTGTGCCGCCCACATCTGGTTCTGGCCGACTTCCGTGGAGATTATCGCTTCGCCTTTTGTTATCTCATAGAGTCGCTCGACAACATATTGAGGCATGATATCCGAGCCGGAGTCGCCGTTATAAGTCAGGGGATGCGATTTCTTCCACCCCTCGACCGTCCGCAGCCATGCGTTGCGCGGCGCGTAATCCTTAGGCATTTCTTTTATCAGTGTTTCCAGCACATTTTTAGCATCACCGACAATGGGGATATGGACGGCAACATTTTTCCCGATCTCAGCCGGGTCGATATCAATGTGAATGAAAGTGGTATCGCCCGCAAACTTGTCGAGGCGGCCGGTAACCCTGTCGTCGAATCGCACACCGATTGCTATCACCGTGTCGGCATTTGAAATCGCAGTGTTGGCCGCCCATGTGCCGTGCATCCCGAGCATACCGACCGACAGTTCGTGGTCTTCAGGGAACGCGCCTTTGCCCATGAGTGTGTGGGTTACGGGACATTTCAGGATATCGACAAGTCTGCGCAGTTCTTCCGCAGCCCCGGCAATAATTATGCCGCCGCCGATGTACAGAAGGGGCCTTTCGGCTTTTTCTATAGCTTTTACAGCGTTTTTTATCTGTTTTCTATGTCCGATAATAGTCGGCTTATAGCCTTCGAGATTTATCTCCTTCGGGAAACCGGATTCAACAGACATGGTGGTAATGTCCGCGGGCACATCTATCAGGACGGGGCCCGGCCTGCCTGTGGTGGCGATATGGAATGCTTCCTGGATAATGCGCAGCAGCGACTCAGGGTCTTTCACCAGATAGTTGTGTTTGGTGACGGGCATAGTGATACCGGTGATGTCGGCTTCCTGAAAAGCGTCGCGACCGATGGAGCCGGTTCCGACCTGTCCGGTGACGGCTACAAGCGGGATCGAGTCCATGTGCGCGTTGGCGAGCCCGGTTACGAGGTTGGTGGCGCCGGGGCCGGAAGTCGCGATGCAGACGCCGGCTTTCCCCGTTACCCGCGCGTAGCCGTCGGCAGCGTGTATCGCGCCCTGCTCGTGGCGTGTCAATATCACTTTCATTTTCGAGTCGTAGATTTCGTCGAAAATCGGCAGCACCACACCGCCGGGGATGCCGAATATCACTTCTGTTCCTTCGTGGATCAGCCCGTCGATAAGGGCTTTTGCTCCAGTCATTTCGTACTCCATGTC
The DNA here is from genome assembly GCA_024278215.1 of bacterium. Taxonomy (GTDB): domain Bacteria; phylum UBP15; class UBA6099; order UBA6099; family JAJRTR01; genus JAJRTR01. The sequence continues at coordinate 8,362 of JAJRTR010000163.1, read as the reverse complement.
CCGGGGTCCAATACGCCCAACCCCTGTAATAATTATTTCACCCGCGTTTGCGAAATATGCAGGTTAGTGGCAATGCCAGCAACCTGCTCCGATCAACCGCTATATATTCTCATTATTATAGCATCAGCTTCCGTTTTACAGACAAACACGCGCCACAGCGCAAGAAACAAAACGCGCGCGGGAAAAGATATTCTATAGTTTTTACCGCCTTCCGGCAACCGGATGGTTTGAATAGTCGTAGAGATTCTTCATCAGGAACCAGCTTGTGATAGATAAGAAGAAAAGAATCAGAGGAATCATCAAAGCTTTTCCGGGTTCCATAAACATCATGACGGTCCCGGCGAGCCCGAAAGCGAAGCAGACAACAAAGAGGCTGGTGACGGACCCCTGGATGCTCATGCCGAGGTTGCAGAGCCTGTGTGAGGTGTGGTCCCTGCCGCCGTCCGTGACATGCAGGCCGTTCATGACCCTGCACAGGGAAACAAGTCCCGTATCGAAGATCAGCAGACCGAGAATGAGATTGGGAATAAGGAAGGAAACAAGATCGTGGGGTTTCATGGCCATGAGGCCCAGGCCCACTAGCATACTGCCCATGCACATGCTGCCGGCATCACCCGAGAAAATCGTTGCGGGATGGAAGTTGTGGAAGAGAAATCCGAGACAGGCGCCGGAAAAAATTATGGCGAAAACCGCCATGGCCGCGTTGCCTGTAAATATAGCGATGATAAAGAAGAAACAGGCGGATATTGCCGCCGTACCGCCCGAAAGACCGTCGATGTTGTCGAGCAGATTCTGGCAGTTGATAATGCCGATGATCCAAAGATAAGTCAGAGGATAATCGACGAAGAAAAGCCCGGTCAGACGGATATGCAGCCCACAGGCGATAATGATTGTGCCGGCGATTATCTGGCCCGCAAGTTTGAACCGCGGAGTTATCGACTTGATGTCGTCGAGCAGTCCGAGCGCCATGAGCAGCCCGCCGGCCGCAAGCACTCCCGCCACCTCTTTTGTTATGCCGCCTTTGAGTGCCGTTAAGCTGAGTGTAATCATAGTCAGCGCGACGGCCACCCCACCCAGCATAGGCATGGATGTCAGGTGGAATCTCCTCTTTGACGGATGATCGATAATGCCGACCCAGTATGCGATACGGCCAAAAAGCGGCGTCAGGACAAGGCATACCGCAAACGCGAGGATAAACCAGAAGATGTAGCTTCCTCTGATGTTGGGAATAAAGCTCTCCGGCAACAATTCATCACCCCGGTGAGAGATTCGACGGTGCAACGACAATCAGATTTTTACAATCCTGCAACCTTTGCCCGGCGTAATATTCTTGCATACATTTTTTGTGTCGACAATCAGCTTCGAGTGCCGCACGACGAACGGGAAATCGAATTTATCGTGCTCGACAAGAATCACGACAAGATCGTACTCTTTCAATTTTTTAGCAGTGATTTTCGTCGACTTGTGGAAGCCGATCTTACTGGCCACGGAAAAATATGTGCTTCCGTTTCCGATGCTCGGTATGTAAGGGTCCGAGTAATCCACTTTCGCGCCCTTGCAGGTGAGTTCCTCGATAACTTTTATCGCGGGCGAGTTCCTGGCATCGTTGATGTTCGGCTTAAACGCGACACCGAGTGCGAGAATACTGGAGCCTCTGAGGCTCTTGCCTTCATCGTTCAGCGTGTCGATGACCTTCGACAGGACATATCGCGGCATGCTCAGATTGATTTCCGCCGCGAGTTCGATAAATTTCGTGTAGAAGTCGTACTCGCGCGCCTTCCATGAAAGATAGTAGGGATCAACAGGTATGCAGTGTCCGCCAACGCCGGGCCCCGGATAGAACGGCATGAACCCGAATGGTTTCGAGGATGCGGCGTCGATTACTTCCCATATATCCAGCTTCATCCTGTCGCACAGGAAGGTAAGTTCGTTGATAAGAGCTATGTTGACGCTGCGGAAAATATTTTCCAGCAACTTGGTCATTTCGGCAATGCGCGGCGCCGAGACGGGAATGACAAGATTCTCGGCGATAATTTTCGAATACAGGGTTTTTGCAAGTTTTGTGCTTTTCTCACCGAGGCCGCCGATGACCTTGGGTGTGTTCCTGATGGCAAACTTGCGGTTGCCGGGATCGACACGCTCCGGCGAGAAAACAAGATAGAAGTCTTTGCCGGCTTCGAGCCCGGTGCTCTCGAGAATCGGCAGTACCACCTCTTCCGTAGTGCCCGGAAAAGTTGTGCTCTCGAGGATAATAAGCTGTTTCTTTTTCATGTGCTCGACGATATTGTGCGCGGAAGCGATCACATAGGAAACGTCCGGTTCTTTGTACTTCGAGAATGGTGTCGGCACACAAATAAAGACCACATCCATCTCCTCGAGCGTCGCGAAGTCCGCTGTCGATTTCATGTATCCCTGCGAAACTACCGCTTTAAGTTCCTCGTCTGAAATATCCGAAATATAGCTGTGTCCATCGTATATGGCTTCCACCTTTTTAACGTCCGGGTCGATACCGGTTACGAAAAAATTCGCGCGCGCAAACTCGAGCGCGAGCGGCAGCCCGACATATCCCAGCCCCAGCACGGCTATCTTGCATTTTTTCTTTTTGATAGCCGTCAGCGTGATATTATCTGTTGTAGTTTTCTTTTGCCCACTCAATTGTTTTTTTCAATCCTTCCGATAGTTCAACCGCGGGCGTGAACCCGAGTAAATTATTCGCTTTTTCAATCATGGGAATCCTTCGCCTTGTATCTTCGTAGCTGCTTCCGTACGCGTCTTCGTATGGTACAAGCGTCAGTTCCGATCTCGAGCCGGTAAGCTCCACGATCATCTCCGCAAGCCGCCATATTGTTGTCTCCGTGTTGTTGCCTATGTTAAAGGCATTGCCGAGCGCTTCTTCCTTTTCGCCCACAAGCAGCGTGCCCCTTATCGTGTCCTCTATGTATGTAAAACATCTCGTCTGTTTGCCGTCTCCATGCACTGTTATCGGCTCGTTGCGCATGGCCTGGCTGATGAAGTTTGCGACGACACTGCCGTAGCCGCGTTCGTCGATGCGCGGACCGTAGGAGTTGAAATACCGCACGATCGAAACAGGGAGCCCCTTGGCGGAATAGGCGAAACATAAATGCTCGTCGAGCGCCTTTGCCGTGGAATAAGACCAGCGGTCAACCTTCGTAGAACCAAGTATCCTCTCCGAATCTTCCTCGAATGGGACTTTTTCGGACTTGCCGTAGATTTCGGACGTCGAGGCGAACACGACGCGCTTCCAGTATTTAAAGGAATGTTCGAGAACAATTTCAGTGCCCTTGACATTGGTGAGAATACCCTGAAGCGGGTCGTCGACAATGTATTTTACGCCGACTGCCGCCGCCAGGTGATAGACCATGTGGCACTCACGAATCAGTTAGTCCATGAGTTCTTCATTCATTATCGTATCGTTGATTATCCTGAAATCCGGATTATGAAGATTGTGTTCGACATTCTTTATTTTACCGGTGACGAGATTATCAATTATTGTGACCGAGTATCCGGCGGCAAGAAGAGCGTCTGCGAGATGCGATCCTATAACTCCGCTGCCACCCGTTATCAATATATTTTTCATTATTATCGTTTACCGAATTTCCTGTGATCGGACGCTGATGTCAATAATGCATCAAATGAATAGAATGAACAACTACGTTCCATTGCATCCGGCTCAGATTGACCTTAATACAACATATCATCATTTCCGCAAAAATCAAGACCGGCGTACAAGTCCGGATACTCGCGGCGGACAGCATTATTTCTCTTGTTTTCCTCAGGTGTCTGTCCCCGAACCATTACCGTATGTCGCGCGCGCAGTTCAAAGCCCGTCCTTGAGCAGTTTGTACTCTATGCTGTCCACCAGCGCCTTCCAGCTTGCCTGTATCACGTTTTCCGAAACCCCGACCGTACCCCAGACGCCTTTACCATCCGTCGAAGTTATCAGAACCCTGACCGACGCGGCCGTGCCGTCCCGTTCGTCCAGAACCCTGACTTTATAGTCTATTAGACGCATTTCACCCAGTGAAGGATAAAAACGCAGCAAAGCTTTTTTCAGCGCGTTATCCAGCGCGTCCACAGGACCGTTTCCCTCGGCCACCATAAATTCCTTCCCGTCCGGTACTTCTATCCTTATAGTCGCTTCGGAATATATCTTCTCACTCGCCCTCTTGTCGACCACTACCCTGAATCCTTCGAGACTGAAAAATTCTTTTCTCACTCCGAGATGTTTTCTCACAAGGAGTTCGAAAGAACCTTCGGCGCCCTCGAAACGGTAGCCGCCGTAGCCGAGTTCTTTCAGTTCCTTGAGTACGGCGCGAACGGTCCGCTTGTGCGCATCGCCGGTGATGTCGATGCCGAGCTGGCCCGCGAGTTCTATCACATTGCTGCGTCCCGAGACGTCCGACACGACTGTGCCTGTGCTGCCGCCGACGAGCAACGGTTTTATATGCTCGTAGGAATGAGCCATCTTTTTCATCGCGTCCATGTGCGCACCGGCCTTGTGTGTGAATGCGTAGTCGCCCACATAAGGCAGGTTGCCGGGCATGGGCACGTTGGCGAGTTCGCACACAAAGCGGGCAAGCTCACGCAGCCGTGCAAGGTTCTTTTTCGGGATGCACTTGAAGTTCATCTTCAGCATGAGGTTCGGGATGATGGAACAGAGGTTAGCGTTTCCAGCCCGCTCGCCGTAACCGTTTATTGTACCGTGAACATGTGTCGCGCCCGCCTCGACCGCCGCCAGCGTGTTCGCCACCGCGAGTTCGGAATCGTTGTGGGCATGCACGCCGATGACCGCGCCGGTTTTCGAGACGGCTTCGCACACCAGAGCGGCGATAAACGACGGCAGCGATCCGCCGTTGGTGTCGCACAGCACTATGCGGTCCGCGCCCGCGTCCGCCGCCGCCATGATGGTGTCGACTGCGTAGCCCGCGTTTGAAATATATCCGTCGAAAAAGTGTTCCGCATCATATAATACAAAGAATCCTTTTTTCTTGAGGTACTTCACCGTATCGGATATTATCTTGAGGTTTTCCTTCAGAGATACCTTCAGCACCTGCTCGGCCTGCAAGTCCCAGCTTTTTCCGAAAATCGTCAAAGCATCAGGTTCGGCCCTCAACAGCGCCTGTATCGTCGCATCCTTCGCACAGGTTCTGCCCTTCGCCCTCGTTCGACCGAAAGCGACGATGCGCGCGTTTTTTATCTTGTGTTTTTTTATACGTTTGAAGTATTCGCCGTCTGTCGGATTGGAATCCGGCCAGCCGGCCTCGATAAAATGGACGCCGAAATCGTCCAGCCTCTTTGTGATGCGGACCTTGTCTTCGAGAGAAAAGTTTATCCCCCTGCTCTGGGCACCGTCTCGAAGGGTGGTATCGTATATCTCTATTTCAGTTTTTTTCGCGCTCACACACGCTCTCTCCAGTAATCAAGTGTATCTTTCAATGTCCGGTCGAACGGTATCCGCGGCTGCCAGCCTGTCGCGGCCTTGAGTTTCGAGCAATCGCCTTCGAGAATCATCACATCCGAGGGGCGCAGCCTGTCCGGGTCGGTTTCCACTTTTATGTCGACATCCGAAAGCGCGAGGAGCCCGTCCAGCAGTTCCTGCATCGAGATCGAAGTGCCGGTGCATATATTGTAGACATCGCCGGGCTCGCCTTTCTGAATAATCTCAAGATACGCGCGCACAGTGTCGCGCACATCGGTGAAGTCGCGCCTCGCCTCGAGGTTGCCGACTTTCATCACCGGCTCCTGCCTGCCCTTTTCGATCATTGCTATCTGTTTTGCGAACGCCGACGTGACGAAAATCTCGCCGCGCCGCGGACCCGTATGATTGAACGCCCTCGTGCGTATCGCTTTTATCCCGTAACTTTCGTGATACTGGTAGCCCATCATGTCCTGGGCTATTTTGCTCACAGCATAGGGACTCAGAGGTCGCAGCGGATTCGTTTCCCTGATCGGCACTTCGTCCTCGTGCACCATCCCGTATTCCTCACTCGAGCACGCAAGCTGAATCCGTGTTTCCTTCAGTCCAAGGTCTCTCATCGCCTCAAAAAGGTTAAGCTGGCTTATGATATTGTTCGTAATCGTATCTGCCGGCGAAACCCATGATGTAGGCACAAAGCTCTGGGCTGCAAGGTGAAATATCAGGTCGGGTTCAACCTGCTTGAGCATGTTCTTGACAGGCACGCTGTCGCGGAGTTCACACTCGATGAAAGCAACGTTTTTCTTCACCTGCGGAGTGATGTTCTCCATCGGACTCCTTTGCCTCGCCGCCCCGAAAACTTCAATATTTTCGCCCAACAGCAATTCTGCCAGATGGCTTCCCGCAAAACCTGTGATTCCTGTGATAAGCGCTTTCATCCATTCCTCCAGACCGGCATCATTTACCCTCCGTTTATCCTGCAAGGTTCAAACCGATACCCTCGTTTATAAATTCTGCACACTCTCATTTTACAACACTGAAACAATGAACCAGTTTACTGTGTCAGTGCGAAATAAGCAATATTGACAGCCATTTTGAATGCCTGTTCCCTGACTTCTTCCGGGTCATTGTGTATGCTCGGCGCTTCCAGCCCGTCGCCGATATCTGTGTTGAAATCGTAGAAGACAATCATACGCGGCCCGAGGAACATCGCGTAGCCGTGAGGCGGACCGCCCGCGTGTTCGTGAATCTTCGGCAGGCCCCTGTCGAACCTGTACGGTTTCCTGTAGATCGGATGATCGAACGGCAACTCGACAAATTCCGAACCGGGAATAACCTTCTTCATCTCGCGTCTGAACGATTCGTCCATACCATAGTCGTCACACGCCCACAGGAAACCGCCGCGGTCGAAATACTCTTTCAGCCTTTCAACCTCTTCAGGCGAAAAAACAATGTTTCCATGCCCGGTCATAAACAGCATCGGATATGAAAACAAGTCGTCGTCCATGATTCTGACCACCCTGCGCCCGGGCGCGGCGCGCAGGCCAAACTCTTTCTCGATCCTTGCTTGCAGACGTATCATCGAGGTGCGGTCCTCATACCAGTCGCCGCCACCACCGTAGTGTATTTGCGCAATCGCGAACAGGTCGCCTTCGTTCTTATCGTTTTTATCCTGCGCATAAGCATAAACGCCGCATAAAGTTATCATCAACGAAATGAAGACAATCAGCTCGCTTGCAACAGTATACAGCGGCAAACATTTACGTATTTTATTCATAAGAATATTTTATGAGGAAAAACCATTTGTTGGAAGTTGTTTTTAAAATGACTCTTCCATCGAGACAATTGCAAAATTCTGATTCTGCTGCGGTCGGCTGCAATTGTCCATAGCTGCGTTGTCGGCGCAAAATCGTCCTCGACGTACTCTACAAGTACGCCTGCGAAGATTTTACACCTCCGCCTTGCTCCGAACAATTTCGCTCGACCTCGCTACGAACGTAATTTTGCAATTGGCTCCATCGAGCCCGGATTTCTCACAAAGAAATCCGAGCTGAGATGATAATGAAATCCGGCTCAGTCAGTTAAGAGAAACTTCAAAGCGGTCTCCGACATCGGCCCTGGCGGTTTCGCTGCGTTTGATGCCCTCGACGATTGATTCCTCGAAAGAGTACTCCCGGAAGCTGCGGCGAACCTGTTTCATTTTTCCTGTGCGGAAGTTGACGATGAGAGGGCGGCGAAGGTTGGCTGTCATTTTCGACATGTCGTCTGGCAGTACAACGATGGCAAAAATCCGGACTTCGCCCGGGTGGCTCGCGCCGACATCTTTCAGGTCGCTGAGTTGCAGGCGCGGGCTGTAATGCCTGAAAAAGTGGTGCGGTTCGACCACTATAAGCGTCATCTCGGGATCATCCACGGATTGTATCCAGAAAAACGGCGCGATACTTTCCTCCTGCATAAAGAAAAAACTGGTTGTGTCGGGTATTCCCAGCAGTGGTGTGGAAAGTTCGAAAACATCTTTCCGGGGTACATCGATAACGCCAAAACGCTCGGTAGCTACGTTCATAAGGCACTCCTCCTGTTAATTCAGCCGATGCGCGGTTTATATGTAATGCTTAGCCGTGACCGCGCGACAAAATATTGACATGGTATGTGCCACCGATTGCTTTGCTCTTTTGAAGATTGTCGAGTTGAAGTTCTTTAATATTATTATTTTAACATTATTGACTACATGATAACACACATTGGCCGGGTGTGTCAATTGTTAAGCCGCATATTGGGTGTGCGACATAAAAGTGGGTTAAAAACAACCACATTTTTAATGTGCGAAAAACAGGGACTGGTAACCATAAGCGTTAACTTAAGCGCGAAATGGGGTATTATGGCGAACTATAGCGCACATTTTTCGCACAGTATCGCATAAGAATG
>JAJRTR010000162.1 GCA_024278215.1 bacterium | reverse complement strand
GCGTCCCGTCATATTTTGTTATCTTTCTCTCCACTCAACTTTTTCCCTTTATTCATACGCTTTTTTGTGTGCCTCTCTCGCCATGCCCTCTTTTTTACCCTTCTCCCAGGTCAGGAGTCCTGAAACTGTTCACTGCGGGTGGAGTAAAAAGCCTGGAACGCAGTGGCTGTGTCGCTGCAAGTGTGAAGACGGCATAATATAAAAGATACATTTCGCAAAAACTGACGTTTTTGCATTCCATGCTTTACTGACAGCATTGTATAAAACTCATAATCCGGGGGATGTCATCCTGAGTGAAGCGAAGAAGCTACAGATATTATAAGCTGTTTTTGCAAAATCTGCACCAGTGAACAGTTGCATGTTTTGTAAAATGAAAACCGAACAATATTTCCTATTAACCATTGATTGTATAATAATATCTGATGATCAATAACAATCGTTTTGCGCGTATGCGAACTATGGCGATGGGTGCGCGAATGTGGATGAATTATGTCCGAAACCGGTTTTGACAATAACAGAAATGTGAACCCGGAGATGAACCATGATGCGAACACAGGCGCTGGTGGGAAGTCTCAACCGACCGGCAGGCTCACCTTTTTCTTCAATGTATTTCTCGTGATCCTGGTTATGGTTATATGGGGTTTTTCCTATGTGATAATCAGGCTGACGGTGCGCGACGGGATCATCCCGCCTTTTACACTCGCTTTTCTGCGGTTTCTCCTGGCTCTGGCTGTTTTGTATATGGTGCCGAACGGCGGCAACGGCAAAGCGAAACATCCGCCTGGCAGGCGGGATGTCACGACGATGTACCTGATGGGTGTTTTCGGTGTTTTTCTATACTTTACATTCGAGAACTTCGGGCTGATACATACGACTGCCACAAACGCTTCTATAATTGTGTCGCTCGCGCCGGTTTTCACACTGATAGGTGCGTCGCTATTCTTCGGGCTGCGGCCCGGCCCGATAAACTGGGCGGGCACGGCGCTTGCGTTCCTTGGCAGCGCGTTTGTTGTGTGGAACGGCCAAGTAAATTTCGATTTGAACCCACTGGGCGACCTGATGATAGTATTGTCCGCGGCGGCGTGGGCGGCCTACACGCTTGTGGGGAAAAAGATTGTCGAGAAATACGACGCGCTGCTGGTGTCCAGGAAAATGATTTTCGCGGGAGTGATCTGCCTGCTGCCGTTTTCCGCCTGGGAATTCAGCGCGGGCCGGGCGACCGCTATCACGCCTGTATCACTTCTGGGAGTGATCTTCCTGGGCGTCTTCTGTTCGGCGCTGGCGTTTATTGTGTGGAACCGTACGATGGCGGCGCTCGGCATAGTTTTTGTGTCCAACATGATATACCTGCAATGCGCGATTACTATGATAATAGCCTGGGCGACGATCCGCGAGCCGGTTACGCCGATGCTGCTCGGCGGCACGGCGACGGTGATCGCGGGTGTTTACCTTGCGAACATGAATAACCCGGTACGCACTGCGACGAGTTCCAGGAAGTATTCCGGTGTCTGATAAATAATCAGGGGAGCCGAATGCCGCCGGTCGCGACATAATCGGAATTTTCTAATTGCTTCAGGTTAATGATCTTTATATGCCGTGCAGGCTGCCTTGAAACGGGAAACGGTTTATGTGCGGAATCTGCGGAATAGTCAACGAAAGTGAAACGGGGCCGCTCGAGCGGGCGGTCAGGGCGATGTGCGAGACGCTGCGGCGGCGCGGACCGGACGAAGACGGCTATTACTTCGGCGCGCGTGCGTCGCTCGGCATGCGCCGGCTTTCGATCATCGACCTCAGCACGGGCAGGCAGCCCATGGGAAATGAGGACGGCAAGGTCAAAGTCGTTTTCAACGGTGAGATATATAATTACCGCGCTCTGAAGATCGGCCTGGAGTCGAAGGGGCACAGGTTCAAAACGAGTTCAGATACTGAAGTCATCCCGCACCTGTATGAAGAATACGGCGACGCTTTCGTCCATCACCTCAACGGGATGTTCGGCATCGCGCTATGGGACAGAGGAAAGAAAAAACTGTTGCTGTACAGGGACCGGCTTGGTATAAAACCGTTGTATTATTCAGCACGGCGCGGACGGCTGATTTTCGGCTCGGAAATGAAAGCCATACTCGCGGCACCCGGCGTCGACTCGCAAATTGATTTTCAATGCCTCAATCAATACCTGACTTATGAATATGTGCCGCCGCCCGGAACGATAATCAGCGGCATCAACAAGCTTGGCCCCGGCGAGATGCTGATATATTCCGGCGGCAGATGTAAAGTTGAAAGATACTGGGACCTGCCACGCGCGGCGGACTTTACAATGAGCGAAGACGATGCCGCCGAGAGGCTGATGGAGCTGATCGAGGATGCCGTGCGGCTGCGGCTCATCGCCGATGTGCCGGTGGGATCGTTCCTGAGCGGCGGTCTGGACTCGACCTGCATTGCCTCGGTCGCCACGCGCTTTTCTCCGAACATAAAGAGCTTCAGCGTCGGGTTCGAGGAACCTTCGTTCGACGAATCCGAATACGCGCGCAGGGCCGCCGCCGCTATCGGCACCGACCACAGGCAGGAAATGCTGTCTCCGGGCACAATGGCCGGTATTCTGCCGGAAGTGCTGGGGTATCTCGACGAACCTCTGTCCGACCCGTCGCTGATACCGACCAGCCTGCTGTCGCGATTCACGCGGCGGCATGTGACGGTTGCTCTCAGCGGCGACGGTGCGGACGAACTTTTCGGCGGCTACCAGACATACCAGGCACACAAGTTTTTCCCATACTTCAGGGCACTTCCTTCTTTTGTCAGGAAAGCGCTCGCGGCGGCTGTGGCGATGATGCCCGTGTCGGAAAAGAATCTTACGCCTGTTTATATGCTCGGCAAATTTCTCAACGGCATGAACTACGATACTGTCGCGCGCCATTTTGTATGGCTCGGCCCCTTCGCGCCGCATGAAAAAAGCGGCGTGCTGTCAGCCGAAATATACGATAAAGTCAAAAATAATAATATTTTCAGCCTGCCTGAGGAATCGCTGGGAAGCAACATGCAAAGCATGAGCGATCTGGACAAATCATTGTTCCTCGATGTGCGCTATTTTCTCGCCGAGAATATGCTGGCGAAGGTGGACCGGGCGAGTATGATGCACTCGCTCGAAGTGCGCACACCGATGCTCGATCACAGGATCGTCGAGTTTGTCTGCACTCTGCCCGCCGGGTTCAAACTGAGGGGGCTGAAAACGAAATACCTTCTCAAGAAAGCCGTCGCGGGTGTTGTGCCGCCATTTGTGCTCGCCCGCAAAAAGAAGGGCTTCGGCATACCGCTCACGGCCTGGATAAAAAAAGACTTGAAAGAAGAGATTCTCGACACACTTTCCGCCGACCGGCTCGGCAGGGACGGGCTTTTCAGACCCGATGCGGTGCGCGGAATACTCGAACGACACGTCGCGGGCCATGAAGACAACAGGAAAAAAATATGGAATCTTTTCGTTCTGCTCAAGTGTATGGACCAGTGGGATAATTATACGGTAAACACATAAAGATATCGGAGACGAGCAATTGACGACGGATATTTCACGCAAAAAGTTGTGTCGAGGAGCTGGAAAAATGAACAGGAAATACGTTTTCATAACACTTTTTGTGCTTGTTGTGACCGGCTGGATACTACGGTTCAGCGTTGTGAAAAGTCTGGGTTATGGAAACTACACGGAATGGTCGCAAGAGAACTACTTTGGAGGAATCCACGGTATATATCTTTCTTCCGGCGAATATTTTGTGCATAACAAAAAGATATTCAACGTGAACCGTCTTCCCGGGTATTCGATTTTCATGTCTCTGTTCTTCGACAAAGACAGGGATGTGTGGGTGACAAGAGTCAGGATCGCCCAGATAACGATAGATGCCCTGGCGGTGCTTCTGGTCTACTGGCTCGGCATGATGATATTCGCCAGATCGGGAGTATCAATACTGGCAGCGGCGGGATATGCCTATATGCCTGTGTTTGTCATACAATCGGGATTTGCGATGGCCGAGGCGTTGTCGCCGGCGCTTTTTCTTATCGCGATGCTTCTGATAGTAGCTTCATTCAAGGGGAATAAAATATATTTGAGCGCCGTCACCGGCGTGGTGATCGCTGTGTTGTTTTATGTGCGTGGCGAATTCTTTGTTATGCCGTTTTTTGTCGTACTGCTTGCGATACCCTATTCATTGTTAAAGAGGAATGGATTCAGGGTCGACCTGTTGAAAATCGGTCTTCTTTTTGCAGGTTTTATCATTGTGTATTCCTGGTGGCCGATCAGAAATTATCAGAAATACGGCCATTTTATTCCGACGACAACCTGCTCATGGAACGCATTCTGGGAGCCGATAGGATGTGTGTACCCCGACAACCCGATGGGAGCGCTCTGCGACGACGCAGCAAGAGCGAAAGAGGTCGTGGCGCTCGGTCTTGTCGACGGCAGTTATGAGGCCAACGAATACTGGAAAAACAAATACTTCAAAGCAGTAAAGGAATATCCCGGATTCATTGTAAAAGCCATGATAAAGAGGATGTTCATGGTGGTCCGCAGCAGCGGGTTGAATTACAAGATCGAGGATATAACCGGAATTGGAGCCGGAACAGTCATGGCGATGAAGATTGCCCTGGCTCTGCTGAGCGCTGCGTCCATACTTTACGCGTTAATATTATTGCTGAAAAATCCCGACATGTTATTTGTCTTTTTCCCGATGTTTTTTATTGTGCTACTATATGGATTGACTCATTATGAACCAAGATATGTAAGTGCGATGTTTATAACACATATCCTGTGCTATGCACTGTTTTTTGAATCAATACTGAGAAAAAACCGCCGGGCGGACAGGCTTGAAAACGGGTAGCCCGCATCGGTGAAATATGTGAGGCAGCCGTTCGCGGCAGAGGTGCATGTAATGTGGCGGAATCCGGGAGGGGTGAACCAGTTGCAGGTGATGGTGGAGGTAAGTTTATATCCGATGTGTGATGGGGAAGTACTCGAACGCATAGTACGCTTCGTCGACATAATCGAGAAAAAGGGGATCGATGTCGACCGTGGCTGTATGAGCGCGATAGTGACAGGAGAGACCGCGCACGTGTTCGATGCGATACGAGAGGCATACGAGCGTGTAGCCGCAGAGTGCAGGACGGCACTGATGATGAAAGTCGTCAACTCAAAACCTGAGCAGGGGAAACGGTTGCCGTAAGGATTCTTTCCGAATTTCACCCTGATATTCATGTCGTCCTCCATTCAATCTGTCCAGTCGATAAAATCTGTGCAGGCCGGATGTTCCAATTGCGCCTGTGCAGACATCTGACAGGTTTGGGCCGACATATTATCGAAGTCAGGTTCAGATGAGAGCACTCATGTGGTGAGTCTGTAAGATTGTGCGGGTGTGCGGATGATTGCCCGTTCCCGGATCATATATAAGATTGGAAGTCGGGGGAATAACAGAAATCAGCCGCACCGGATGGCGGAGGCGATTACTCGTAGGTGTTGGCAAAGAGTCGGCGCAACGCCTGTAACATGCAGTAGCGAGTTACTGCATGTTTCATGGCTGTTTTGCAGAAATCGAGTGGGATTCACTCTCTATTATGCTGAATTGTATTAAGGATTTTTGCAATTCATGTATACAACAATCGAATTTATTCTAACATGGACCGTATATATCTACCCTTATGAGTTTCCAAGTGTCGTCTATCTTTCGAAAATACACTGAGGATCTAATGCCGCAATATGACTCTTGTTCATATCCATAACTGACCACTCTTATCCAATCAGTGCCATAAATAACAGTACAATCCCCACTACTATATTTATGAAGTTGAGTCATATCATTAGTTAAATCAGGAGTTTCTATAAAGAAATTATTGTCATCTAAGTAATCTGATAGCTCATAAATTTTACAGTATGATGACTTTGGTAAATCCGTACATCCTTCGGATATGATCTTTATGGGAAGATCGCCAAGACTTTCATGTTCAAATGCGTATTTACTAACGGGTCTCTCTTCTCTGCTATGGCGCTCACATTTTCCATAGTTATCTAAAATACTTTCGGCAGAGTGCTTTTTAAAAAATACATAATCCTTTTCGATGTAAGCTGTTTTGAATCTTCGCAAAAAGTTTTTTATTTCCTCTTTCTTTTCTTCAGATGGTTGAATGCAAGATTTGTATTTGGCTATTCCCTTTTCAATCTGTGGCTCTATCTTCCTAAAATGTTTGTGGCATGGGTCAAAGAATGCTGCATATATCCATCCACATACGATTTCATCATTTCCGTCTAATCTATACCAGCAGATTTTTGCCCAATCATTCTGAATACTGTGAATATCTACAATATCTCCCCATTTCATTACGGCTAAAATCTCTGACTTGGTGTTCGGCTCTTCCCTGATTCGCACATTGTCAGCAACAATCATGCCCCTGACACCACTTGCTGCGTTGACAAAAGCAGATGATACGGAAATTTCGACCATTCCCAATATTGAAACTACTAATATCCATTTCATTCTTCTCATCATGTCATTGTCCATACTGTTTCTTTATGCACTTTCTTTTGTGTAACTTCTGCAATAATACCACAGATGCAAGCCCCTCTGCATATTTACCCCACTTTTCACAGAAATTACAACTCCTTGCCAACTATATGCTGGCTAGCAGGACATCGGTAACCCAAACTGCTAAAAACAACTTGCAGGAGATCGTGCACTATGGGCCTCGTAGAGGCCCGCCCCCATGGGGGCGCCGAACTAGCAGCACATCGTGCACCTTGAAAATTTAATATCGTTCGTACTCGAAAGGGATCGAATATTCAAAAGCCTCGAAGAGTTTACCGTCAATACGAACTTGAAGCTGATGGATGTCGGTAAAGAAAATCTCTGAGGGCAAACACTTCAACGCCGCCGCCACAGCCGTGGCCGCCAAACTGTGCCATATCATCTGGCGCATCATGACCGACAACCGGCCCTATCGCCCTTGAGGTGTTGTGATGTTCACTTATTTTGCTCAACTATTGACTCCTGATAGCAGGTCTTTTGGAGAAGAATGTTCTACGAACGATATTTTGTTTTCAAGGTTCAATGCGCATCAGGGTGCACGATGTCCTGCTAGTCATCAACTATAACTTAAAACTGGCTACTAAAAACCAAGAGCGCCACCCGGTATTGCAACGGCGTTTTTGAAGATTCCGGGGACGCCATACGGAATTTTCTCGCAGGCATGTTTTCCGACACAGGCACTGTTTTTCAGGACTATGTTTACATGTTTCAAGCATCGCCGCATCATTTACATATCCTGGGAGCGCTGGAAAGAAGCACCGGATTGAAGTAAAATAATAATTGGGAGGACAGGGTATCTATATTCGCGGAGGCTTCACATGAAAAAAGAACATTCCTTTACTGTGGTGATTGAACCTTGCGAGGAGGGCGGATATTTCGCCACGTGCCCGGCATTGCCAGGGTGTCACGTGCAGGGCGAAACGTACGAGGAAACCTTGTCAGAACTTAAGGCTGCGATTCAGGCGATGATCGAAGATTATCGTTACGACGGAGATGAAGTACACTACGGTGAGATTTCCATTACTACTGTTAAGGTCGCAGTTTAGTGCCGCGTTTCCCCACGGCAACCTCAAAGGATGTCACCCGCGTGGCAGTAAAGCTGGGCTTTGAGTACTCGCGACAGGCCGGGACAAGCCATGCCATTTATAAGAGAAAATCCGACAGGCGGCGGGTTGTCATACCTGTTCATCCCAGCAGAGATATTAAAAGGAAAACTCTTGCAGCGATTATTTCGGACTTCGGTATAACTGTCGACGAATTCCGAGGTGCTTTAGTTTGTTTCCGCTTCTGCATGTTTCCTCGAACAAACGCAGTATTTGAACTTTTCCACGGCCTGACGCTTTTCATTAAGCGTTTCCATCGAAAATTCAAGAACGCCGCCCGGTATTGCAGCGGTGTTTTTCGGTTGAGCCAGTTGCAAAATTATGTTCGTAGCGAGGTCGAGCGAAATTGGTCTGAAGCTAGGCGTAGGTGCAATATCCCCGCAGGCGTATTTGCAGAGCACGTCGAGGACGATTTTGCGCCGACAACACATCTGTTGACAATTGCAGCCGACCGCAGCCGCACCGGAATTTTGCAATTGCCCCGGTTGTATTCCCGCATTCCCGTGACTGCCTGTTTCCAGGGCCGGGTGATCATACAAAACGAAAGGCTGCGCGATAACAGAAATCATCCGCACCGGATGGCGGAGGCGATTACCCGCCTTGTTACGTAAGGCATAACTAAGCAGCAATTTTGATTTGACTGAATTTAGTTAATGTTACCCGGCTTTTTTATAGAAATCATGTTTCTTGTTTTGGATGACAGATGATGAGCGATTCAATGGGTGTGCTGTGATCACAATCACACTCATAATTTAAAGTTCAACTCGCAATTTATATTTATCCCATTGCGTAGTAATAAGCAGGGATGGAAACGTGCGATTCTGAAGATATATTCAGAAATCGTACAAACCAGTAAAATATGAGAATTGAACTCTCCCCGGACTGAAGTCCGAGGAATTCGCTCAATAAAGAATTCGGATAAAAATTCTATGCGCCGCAAAATCTTAAAATTGTTGGTTTTTATCACGCTTGTTTTTATTTTATCTTGGGTCCATTTGCTACTGCTGAAAACAGGCGGTTCTTCGGTTCGGTTTTTGGGAGTTGTTATAGATGATGTTGGCCGACCAATAGAAGGCGCCACGGTTCGCCTTCAGGGAACGGCGTTTTTGGGATATACGGATTCAAAAGGGCGTTTCTATCTACATGTTGATGAAGATATCAAATCGGAAAATATCACCGCATGGAAGACCGGCTACTACAACTGGGGCACTCCGTTATCGCCCGGAGAAAAGGAATACCGTATCGAATTAAAGCCGATAGTCACGAAAGACAACCCGCAATATAGATGGATCACATCATTTTCCAAAGGAGACGACTCGTATCTCAGGGAAAATTTCAAGGATGTTAAACCATGCGAGAAGTGCCATCCGGAGATCGTTTCAGAATGGGCGCAAAACGCCCACGCGCAGGCAGCGAAGAATCCGGTTTTCCTGGCGTTTTTCAACGGCAGGAAAGGACCGGATGGGAAGGGAATCGGATACAAGTATGATTTCCCAAATTCGAACGGCAACTGCGCCGCGTGCCATGTTCCCGCCGCAGCTATGGTCAATCCTTTTGATGTTGATCCGAGCGATGTGACAGGAGTGCCCTCCGAAGGAGTTTTCTGCGACTTCTGCCACAAGATTAAGAGCGCGAGTGTCGACAATACGGGAGGATTCCCCGGGATTCTGTCTTATGAATTTCTTCGGCCCGAGGAAGGCTTCCAAGTGTTCTACGGCCCCTACGATGACATCACTTCGGTCAAAAGGAGTTCCGGCAACCCTGAGTACAAGGAGAGTTCTTACTGCGCACCGTGCCACAACGTGAAATTCTGGGATAATCTCGTGTATTCTGAATACAGTGAATGGGAACAAAGCTCGTATGCCAGACGGAATATTACGTGCCAGAACTGCCACATGCCGGCGACAGGGAAAATGGAGTATTTTACCACGCCTGAATCAGGGGGAATATCGAGGGACCCGATGAGCATTCCATCGCATCTCCAACTCGGTGTCAGACACGAAGATTTCATGAGGGAAACAATCGAACTTGATGCAAAGGGAGAGATGGATGGTGAAACCCTGAAGGTGACAGTTGCGATCAGGAACACCGGAGCCGGGCACCATTACCCCACGGGCAGCCCGATGCGGAATATGATTCTTCTGGTGAATGCTATAGATAAAAATGGCAATCCACTGACTTTTGTCGAAGGCGAGACCGTACCGAAATGGGGTGGCGAGGGCGACATCGCGGAAGGGAATTACGCAGGCCTTCCTGGAAAAGGCTTTGCAAAAATATTCAAGGACATTCCTCCCTATCCTGGACCTCGCCGCGTTCGCCATTTTTCGCAAGTTTATCCCGCTCCATACTGGCGGCCGGCGATTATTGATTACGACAACAGAATCCCCGCGGACGGGGTGGACACTTCAATTTATGTGTTTGACGATTTGAAGGAGAACCGATTTCCCGTTATAATTGAAAATTGTCTGATATATCGTAGGACATATAAAAGTTGGCAGAACATTATGGATATGCAAATCCCGGATCTGGAACTCAGCCGTGAGCGGATATATGTTGAAAGGAATGATTTCCAATGAAACAGAGAACAAGAATTATTGCAGGTTTTTTTGCAGCCACGTTATCTGCTCTGGTCATTACATCAGTTTATATTGCAGGCTGCGGAGGGGGAGGCAACGCAACAGTTGTGACTCCATCAACGGACGACACAAGTTTGACGAAAACCGGACAGTGGGAATCCACAGGCGGCCCCATTGGCGGTTTGGGCTACGATGTACGCATACATCCCACGAACAAGAGTGTAATGTTCGTTACCGATAATTATGCGGGTATCGGCCGGAGCACAGACGGAGGTGCCAACTGGTCAAAGTCGAACACGGGAATTGACCTGGACTATGGTCCCACAAGCGATGCCGTCCCCATATTTTCGCTTACCATTGACCCCAACGATCCGAATACGGTATGGGTGGGTACGGACGCTTCTCTCGATATGACTGGAGCCAAGGAATTCGGTATTTATAAGAGTACCGATGGCGGCCAGACCTGGACGAAAAAAATCAATGGTATTTCTCTCGAAGCGGGAGATAAATTTTTGACCTTTCGCGGATTTACTATAGAGCCTGGCAATTCGAACCTGGTTTATGCCCAGGCCGAGGTGAATGTGGGAGAAGAGGGAATGGTTTTCGACAAGGTAAAAGGCAGGGTGTACAAAACAACCGACAGCGGCGACAACTGGACGGAAATTTGGGAAGGCGACAATCTGGCACGGTACCTGATAATCGACCCGCAGGACCACAACACACTGTACGTGTCAACCGGGATCTTTGACCGGGAGGCATATAACTCTAATTGCAACGGCGGAGTGCCGGGCGGCGTGGGAGTAATCAAAAGCACGGATGGAGGCGTCACCTGGAACCAGATTAACAACGGACTTTCAGGCTTGTATGTGGGCAGCCTGCGAATGGACCCGAATAACAATCAGGTACTGTACGCGGCAGCGGGTCTGGCAGAGTGCCCCAACGCTGTGGGCGGCCTATATAAAACAACCGACGGCGGCGCCAACTGGACAGAGGTTATCACAGACGACCATATGATCACCGTCAGGGTCAGTTCTTCCAATTCAAATATCGTTTACGCGGGAAGTGCAGGAGCTATTTACCGCAGTACAGACGGCGGAAACACTTTTATCAAATATACTCTTCCAACAGTGGCTCACTGGGGAGCAACAGGCTATGTAATAGGCGGTTTTCCTATTGACATGACTATAGACCCCGACGATAACGACACAGTTTACATTAACAGTTATGGTGGAGGTGTTTTCAAGAGCACCGACGGCGGGCAGACGTGGGTAACCTGGAGCAAAGGATTTACAGGTCTTATTGTTTACGATGTTTACGTGCCTGATTACAACAGCTCCACTGTGTATGTTGCAAGCCGCAACGGACCGTATAAAAGCACGGACTACGCAAGCACCTGGAGCGGCATCGCAAACTGGACTGAAGCGAGCTCCACTGAAGACGCCGCGATTACGACTCTCCCATCGAATTCCAGTGCGGTCCTTGTAGGTAGAGAGAATGTAGTCATGGCTTTTCGAAGTACTAATGGCGGGAGCAGCTTCTCAAAAGTACTTGATGACCCGGATTCTCCCAATGGTCTTTGTACCATAGCGGCTTCACCCGCAAATTCCAATATCGTATACGCAGGTCTTTGCATGCCTCCACTTTATCCTGTCGATTTTCTGGCTGAAGCTCCAACAGGAAGTTCTGTGCTTTATCTTTCTACAGACGGTGGCGCATCGTTCACAAAAACCAGCACGGAAATGGATGGTGTCAGCATAGTAAAAATAATTCCTCACTCTTCCGACTCCACCACGGCTTGGGCAGCCACTCTCGACGGCCTGTACAAAACAACTAACTCGGGGGCAAACTGGACCCGCAATTCAGCTCTGGGACAGAAACAGCTAATTGCACTTGATATCGACTTCTCAGGTTCCACACCCGTTATCATAGTCGGCGAGGCTTATAATGGAGTTCACGTAAGTACGGATGGGGGCACATCCTGGACTGGCCCGAACAACACGGGGTTCAGCAGCGGGAATCCATATATCATGACAATCGCCATTGATCCAGAAAGCACAAGCACTGTTTTTGCGGCAGATTTGTACTCAGGGATTTACAGGTCGACGGACGGGGGCAGCACATGGTCCGCGTTCCCGGACAGTTCCATGACAGGTCTGGAAAACAAATCCGTTCGTGATATCGCCCTGTCTAAAGATGTCATTTACGTTGCAACCCAGGGCGCGGGCGTATTTCGCTATGTAAGATAAATGCGGGGTTGAACAGAAATCCGTGTTCGGTATCTACCTATGCAACTCTGCATGTTTCCAAATATTTTATAGTCATCACTCATCCACCTCAACTGCAAGTTACCATTGCTTTGCGTTTCCATCGAAAATTCAAGAACGCCGCCCGGTATTGCGGCGGTGTTTTTCGGTTGTATTCCCGCATTCCCGTGACTGTCTGTTTCCAGGGCCGGGTGATCATACAAAACGAAAGGCTGCGCGATAACAGAAATCAGCCGCACCGGATGGCGGAGGTGATTATAGCGGTTATCAATAGGAATTGCGTATATGAAATCGTGAAACAACATAAGGACGCGTCAAGCGTCAAGCGTTGAATATCGTCAAAAACGGCAGGAGAAGCTTACCCTATAGCCGCGTTGCCCGTCTCGCGAGTTCCGATCCTGTATGTGTGAAGCAGTTCCGTGACGAAAATCTTCCCGTCGCCGGGTTGACCGGTATTCGCCGCTTCGATAATGGCTTCGACAGCCGGTTCCATGAACTCGTCGTTGACGGCGATCTCGACCTTGACTTTGCGCAGGAAATGGCCGGCTTCCTTGTGGCCCCTGAAGACCTGGGTGATTCCCTGCTGCCTGCCGTGTCCGATAACTTCGGATACGGTCATGAGATTGATGCCTTTCGCGATCAGGTTCTTGCGTACCGCCTGCAACTTGTCCGGCTGTATGATTGCTGTAATGTATTTCATTGTTCCAACTCCTTTTAATCGAAAAGAATTCTCTCCGGACTTCAGTCCGGGGTAATTAGCGGTAAGAAAGCCCCATCAGCGAGAGAAGCGCTCTTTTTGCGCTTCTCGACAAAAAGTTTTGAAAGAGTGTGAGAAAACTTCTTCAGAAGTTGTCTCACGTCTTTTGCTATCTCGGACTTCATTCAGTCCGGGATTCATTCGAAAAGAATGCCTTGCGCCGCTGCTCGGGGCAGTTCATCAATTCGGACATCAGTCAAAAAGCGTGTAGCCGCGTTCGTGGTGCTGCGTAAGGTCTATGCCGAAACTTTCTTCTTTTCTGTCAACTCTCAGTCCTACTACGATATCAATACCTTTAAGTATAACAGAAGTAACAATCACAGAGTATACGATAGTAATAGCTACGGCTTTTAACTGGATGACCAGTTGTGTCGCGCTGCCGAAGAAGAGGCCGTTCGCGCCGCCGGCGTTGACTGCAAGGCAGGCGAAAAGCCCCACCGCGATGCTGCCGAATATACCGCCGACACCGTGAACCCCGAAAACGTCCAGAGAGTCGTCGTAGCCCAGCGCAGGTTTCAACTTCGTGACAAAGATAAAACAGATTATTGAGGAGATCATGCCGATGAGTGCGGCGGAAACAGGACCGACAAAACCGGCGGCGGGAGTGACGGCCGCAAGGCCGGCGATGGACCCGGTTATGGTACCCAGCATAGTAGGTCTGCGGCCATTGCTGACCCACTCGAGGCAGGCCCATACCACGGCCGCGGAGGCCGCCGCTGTGTTTGTGGCCACAAATGCGACGACGGCTGTTCCGTTGGCCGCCAGTGCGCTGCCCGCGTTGAATCCGAACCATCCGAACCACAGTATACCGGCCCCCAATACGGCAAATGGAAGATTGTGCGGCAGAAATCCCCGTTCCGGATAGCCTGCCCGCTTTCCAAGCATTATTGCGCATACAAGACCCGCGATGCCTGCTGTAATATGCACGACTATACCGCCTGCGAAATCCATCGTTCCCGCCGCTGCCAGGAAACCGCCTCCCCACACCCAGTGACATACCGGCTCATACACGAATGTTACCCATAGAAGGATGAATATCACATAAGCGCTGAACTTCATGCGCTCCGCAAACGCTCCTATAATCAGCGCAGGCGTTATTACCGCGAACATGCCCTGGAATATCATAAAACCGAGATGTGGAACAGTGGACGCATAGACAGGGCTCGGCGTTATTCCCACTCCCTTAAGGCCTATCCAGTCCAGGTTGCCGATGAAACCGCCGACATCCGGTCCGAACGCCAGCGAGTAGCCGAAAAATATCCATTGCAAGGAGAGAATTCCCATGGCGAAGAAACACTGCATCAGGATGGACAGTACGTTTTTGCGACGTACAAGCCCACCATAGAAAAACGCCAGCCCCACTGTCATGAACAGCACGAGTGCAGCCGAAATCATAATAAAGGCTGTATCTCCCGCGCTTACCGGCAGGTCTCCAGCCGCCGACTGTGCCGCCGCAGGGGATACAAAACCGATAATACCAAAAACCAGCATAAATATAAAAGTAACTGGCGAAAACAATCTTTTCTGCATAATAATTGACCTTTCATGCTAAACTTGTGCGCTCTGAAATACACACCGAAATTTCTGCGTTATTGTTCCCAGTCGTATCATTCAGACTCTCGACACAGCTTGTTGCTCAATATCAGTGCCATGTGATGTATTTATCATGATAATCTCAAATAACCCTTTATCTAACGCATATATTTATTTATAGTGACTATTAGCCATATTTTGCGTTTCTAAAGTGATAGGACATTTTCGTGCCGTTTCACCTATGCGTGATACGTTTTTGTGCCGTTGCGTGGTGTAAACTCCTTGTGGTTGTGAAAGCAGATGTTCAGTCGATTCTCTCCCACTGGAGGAAGGTGGAAAGGGCAAAAAGGAGGGGAGACCCGGTTTCAAACGTCTCGGAGGGTGTCGCCGATCAGCGACAGGTATTTTTCGAAAGCTGACGGGGAAAGGTCTGTGCCGGGCGGTAGGTGAAAAAGTTCGTTCTCGAGCGAATTGCACAAATCCGCGCCGCCGCCTTCACATATCAAATGGCAATCTTTCATATATCCCATTTTCACATCCACGCCGCGCGAAAAAAACGCGCGCGCGACTGCCCTGGCGTCGCTGTGCACGGCAACCGTCATATAGCCGTTCGGTTCCGAGTCTGCATCGAGCGCGACAGAAAGCTCCGCGGCATCGAGCAGCCCTTGAACGGCTTTCCAGCGCCTGCGCTTCCCGGGCAGTTCACGCATGTATCCGGCCAGTCTGCGGACTCCCGCCCCGGCCTGAAGCGCGGAGAGCGCGGCAGCCGGGCGTGGTTGCGGGGCATCGGCGCTTTCTTCGAGGAAATCACTTCTGCAATCCCTTTTCGCGCCCGAAATCGCAGCCCGTACAAATATGGAATATATCCATGGATTAGTGGCAAAAGCTTCGATATAGCTCTTAATAATATGGCGCAGAATGTCGCCGGCTGCGGGTGCGGCAAGTGAGTCGCGAATCGCTGTAAGCCTGTCGGCCAGAAATTCGTCGTTTGTGACGATCACGCCGCCGCCGAAAGTGTTGACCGGTTTGGATGTCTCGAAACTGAAGATGCCGGCGCGTCCGAAACCGCCGACCGGTGCGCCGCCTACCCGCGCCCCCAGCGCGTGTGCGCTGTCTTCAATATAGTCGATGTCGTTCAGGCGGCAGAACCGCGCGATTTCCTGCGCGGGTGCCGGTATACCGTAATAGTGCGGCCATATCACGGCGACCGCCTCCTGAATCACTGCCGTGTCAACCGCGTCGAAATCAGGTCGCAGACCTTCTCGCGAAACAGGTATCCAGTGGATAAGCAGACCGGCGGCCGCCACTGTGCGCGGCACTGCGGGGTAGTTCAGCGACGGCAGCAGTACCGTCGATTGAGGCGGGTAGTCGAGCGCGTCGAGCAATGCTGTTAACGCGGACCTGCCCGACGCGAAAGAGCTGGCGTATTTCGTGCCCGCCATTTGCGCCACGAGATGCTCGAACACTCCGACATCCGTCGCGCGCGCGCCCGAAACCAGCGCTTTTATCAGATAGAATATCTGACCCCTGAAATGGCGGGTTCTCGTTCTCGGAATCATCGGAATCATCATGGGCCGTGTTTATTCGTTCTTACATATTAAGCGGGATGCGTCTCGCCGGTCTGCCCGCCTGCGCGTCTCCCCGACAGGAAAAAAGATATGAATAAAGTTGTTATCCTGACCGCCTGCCTGCTGTTGAGCAGGAAATAAGCGAGCAACCGGACGAAATGAGTTCTCAGGTAGTTGAAAGAAAGGTAGTAGCTTCTATAGAAAGCGAGACGGAGCGACTCCATTTCGCGGCCGGACAGGTTGGAGATATCAGGTTGCGGTTCCGCCATTCTCAGGGAGCCGTCGGCGACATGTGGGTCCAGAACAGTATCGGTGTATGGAGTGCAGAAATATATTTGTACGACAAGTGGTTTCAGGCGGCGCACGAGGGTGGCGGTGAGCGCGAAATCCCGCGCCTTTTCGCCGGGCGCGCCGAGCATCACTGTATATCTTGTCGCGACGCCGTGCTTGAGCAGCAGTGCGCCGATCCTTCTTATCGTCTGTGTATCGGTGTTTTTGCCGAGTATATCGAGTATCCTGTCACTGCCCGATTCCATGCCGAGCGACAGACCCGCGCACCCGGCGTTCTTCATTTTTATTATCAGTTCTTCATCGAGACAATCGAATCTTGTCTGTGCGATCCAGCGGATTCTACGGGGCAGTTTTTCGAGCAGTTCGAGCACTTCGATCACCCATTCGCGCCTTCCGGTGAACAGGTCGTCTTCGATGGAGATGATGTTCCTGCCCGCTTCGCTGACCTGGTAGTGCATTTCGTCGACGAGCCTTGCCGGGCTGCACGGCCTGTATTTCCTGAGCAGCGATTGCCTCGCGATTCCCGTGCAGAAAGGGCAGCGGTACAGGCAGCCCCTGTTGGCGAGTACGAAGCCCCAGCGCAGACCGGCGAATTGCAGTGGAAACGAATCTTTGTGATACCTGTTGCTTTTCAGTACTTCCGCGGGGATAAAAGGCATGTCGTCGGTGCCCGGCGGCGAATCGTCCGGGCAGCCCGTCAGCCTGCCGTTCCGCATAAACATCACGCCCGGCGGCGGCGGTTCGTTCCGCGCACGCAGCCAGTCGACAAATGCGGGTATGATGCCTTCGCCCTCTCCGGCGATGCAGTAATCCGCGACATTCATTTCGAGCAACCGCGCGGGGTTCCGGGTCGGGATAAACCCGTAGGCAGCGACTGTTTTATTATTTCGATATTTCAATTGTTGCGTAAATTCAGCGAAATGTTCGAGTTTGCCCGCCTGGACCTCGATCAATACAGGCCCGTCATGCGCGGCGACTTTTTCAACGATCCGCGCCGGGACACCGCCGCCCGCCGGGACGTCTATCATACTTGTTTTATGACCGCGATTTTCAAGTTGCGCGGCGGCAAGTACGGGCGTGAACGGCAGTGTCCGGTCTTTTGGGTGCATGCCCGGCCCCGACTCCATATCGAGCCGGACAAATAAAACATGTTCAATAGTTTGTTCCGCCACTGCGCGCCTCACCCCAGGATTTTTTGTAACCGTTCACACCCCTGTTGCAGCACAATGACATACAATAGCGCACTATTGCATACACTAGACGTTTTTGCAAGTATGTGCTATGGTATGTTTAATGGACAGCGAAACGGCATCAAAACCAACGT
>JAJRTR010000161.1 GCA_024278215.1 bacterium | reverse complement strand
GGCCATGGTGCCCACCCGAGGGTGTGAGTCTTCATTTCCGATGCCTGCGATTTCCTGTATGTGGAAAGGTTGAGCAGTGGAATGGCGGCGCGCTCGAAGGACTCGATGAGCCGTAGCGCGGCGCGGCCCCGGAGGCGGAAGTCTGAATAGAGGACACCCATAATAATAAATTTACGGTCTTCGGACATAGCCTTGAGTTTTGCAAGGCGGCTGCCGAGCGGATTCCATATTTGAGTGCCGGCCTGGCAGGCGGATGTCGAAGCGAGATCGAACTGCCGTGTGCCGGACTCCGCGGCAGTTGTCGGCCCCAACGGGATTCCCGGAGGCAGGGGGAAAGTATGGGTACCCTTGAATTCGAGAGCGGCGAAAAGATAGGCCTGGGATGTGTTTGCCAGGAAATAGCGCAGAGGCGCGTTCGAGTCCGGCAGCATAAGATTGCCGAGCGCGGGTAACTTTCCGTGTCGCTGCCTGGCCGGCGACCCCTCGGTCGGCGGCATCATTCCACCATGGAAAGCGCCCTGAATGTCGAGATCGTCCTCGGCAATAGACAGAATAACAATATCAGGCGCATACTTTTTTATCAGTGGTTCCGCCACCGCCGCCGTTCGCGCGAAATTATAGCCCGGTACCCCGCCATTTATCACTTCCACCGTGGTTCCGGACAACATCTCCGACAGAGCAACGGAAAACGCGGAAGGCCATGTTTTGTCATCCGGCAATCCCGGCCCGAACACTGTTTCGTCGCCGAGCATAAGTATGCGTGTCGTGTTGTCCGGTTTCGGAACGGTGACATTTGCGTTGCGCAGACCCTGGTCGTTGGTCGTAAAGACAGTACCCTCGTAATAGAACAGATAATGAGGTTTTATGGCGAAAGCGACGCCGCCTTCGGGAACTTCAGTGAAAATATTATCGTTGCGGAAGCGGATGACGACAGGTCGGTTTTTCCAGAAAATGCGTACTATGACCTCCGAGTAGACAAAGAATGCCGTTATAGCAACAATGATAGTAATAACTTTTAACCGACGCCTTGTCATGGAAGGCATGTTAGCACGGGTAAACACAGGTGTCAAAAAAGCAGTGCATGGAGAGTATGTTTAGACCCCAATACCGTTCACTTAAGATCACAAGACGATTTGGAGTGCGACAATTCATTGTCGCTTTCATCGCCGGAAATTAATTCCCGGCTTAAGACAAAGCGGTGATGCAGCAACGCTTTGCTCACATTCCGGCAGGAGCAGGTTTACGTTCAGCCACTTTTCACCGGTAATCCTGTCTGTGCTGGAATATGTTGATTTCGCGCTGACTGAGGACAGTACGGATGCAGTCGTCGAGTTCCTGCATTTCACAGGGTTTAGTGAGGTAGCGTTGTGCACCGGCCACATAGGCAGTGAGCTTGTCGCTGAGCCTGTTCTTGACCGTAAGCATAACGATGGAGGAGTCGCGAGTCCGGTAGTCGCTTTTAAGTTCCCTGCAAACATCAATTCCGTTCATGCGCGGCATCATAACGTCTAGGATGATGATATCCGGGTTTTCGTCGAGGACTTTCTGAAACACTTCGTGGCCGTCGCAGGCTTCGACGATCTTGAAGCCTTTTTCGACCAGGTAATCAGCGATGAGTTCCCTGAAGTCCTGGTCGTCATCTGCAATAAGTATCTTCCGTTCCGTCTTCATACCGCACCCCAATAAATACTATTCGTATTGCCGGACCGCATCTTCAGGCTCCGGCTCCTGTTCCGGCATCGGGATCACCATTACCCCCCGGTCATCTCCCGCTTCGACAGGAACAGTTACAAAGTCGAGCTGCTTCGAGAATGCGCTCCGGAAATCCGTGGGCACATTACTGATGTAAAGAATCCCGCCCGCGTAATCATTCGGGTTGTCCAGTACGGAGATAGTAACTTCCGGAAATGTCGCACGGATAGTCCTTTTTACAATCTCCAGCGCCTCATCATCATTTCTTCTATACACCCAGGCACCACCCTCCTTATTACTGAAGTGACTTGTCCGGCCACTCTCTAATAATATGGCATTAAACACATCGGTATACATACCTTGCGGCATTATCAAACCGCGGCCCAATACCACTTCCTTATAAAACAGGAGTTCTCTTCATCCAATTGCAAAATCATGTTTGTAACGAGGCCGGGCTAAATATTTCTGGACAGAGCAAAGATGAAAAATCCCCAAAAGCATACTCTCGGAGCTACGTCGAGGACGGTCTTTCGCCGACAACGCAGCTGTTGACAATTGCAGCCGGCCACAGCCGAATCAGAATTTTGCAATCGGCTTTCCCGGTTGTCAGTTACGAGCAACAACCGTATGGGCGACATCCACAATCGGCTTATTTTCTTCTCTGCTCCTTTTCCGGATAGTCGAATATGCCTCGTTTTCGCTCATATCGTTTTCCGCCATAAGCAACTTCTTCGCCTTGTCGATAATTTCCCGGTTGATGATATTCTCGCGCATGTCGTCCACAGCGGCCCGCAGGGCACTCACTTCCCGAAACCTGTCCATTGTAAGAATAATGGACGGCACCATCTCTTCGATCTTCACCGGCTTGACAAGGTAGGTAAGCACATTGGTCGCCATTGCCTTCTCTATATACTCGATATCCGAGTAGGCGGAAAGAAAGAGGATGGGCCGAGGCTCCCTGTCGTTGATTCGTCTTGCGACTTCGATACCGTCCATATCGGGCATAACGATGTCGAGGATCACAATAGAAGGATCAAGCGCTTCTATCATTTCCAGTGCTGTCGGGCCATCGTGAGCAATGCCTGAAACCAGCATTCCTACCGACTCGAGCTGCTCTTTTACAAGTACTGCGTGATCGACATCGTCGTCGACAACAAGCGCTGTTTTTCCTTCTAACTGTCTCAGCTTTTCTTTTCCCGCTTCCACAAAAGTTCTATCTTTGCCAGTCTGGTTTTCGGTCCACATCCTCATGCTGACCGGCACTGTAATACTTATATCAGTATATTAAGCAGTATCTGTGTGCGTCAATGAAGCGGGAAATATCGAAAACATAAGATATGCCTTTGTGAAATTTTTAACAATCGCCGGCATCCTGTCGCTAACGTCAAGCAAAGGACCTGAGCCTCCCTGAAACCTCAGGTGTGTCAATTATTCATCGAACTGTGTGTATTTATCAACACGAACCGTCCGGCAAAAGAATCAGGAAAATCGTCTGTAGATTTATATTAAGCAATATTTTTTCCTGACGACAATACTGTTTATAAAGTCCGTATTTTTCAGAAGTTAACGTATATGAAACGGGAGAGAAAGGCAAGAAACAAGAAAAAACAACGGCATAACAATAAGGTTGTTCTTTTCTGTTACGCGACGAATATTCAAGCCTCTTTTCTGAGTTGGTTCGTTTCTTGCTCAAGATGAAAGCAGTTTTCAGCGGCCGCAGGAAGCGACAGAACGACAAACCGCCGGAAGGCGGTAGAACAAAACTAAAACGGCAGGGGAGAAATGACAAATGTTTAAAATGATCGTATGTACTGTAATCTTTATGGCCGCTTTCGCGGCGATTGTGAATGCCGGAGAGACGGCGTCGGCAAAAACGGCGAAGAGTGAAACAATAATTGAAAAGAAGGACCTTGTTAAGGATGCAAGGCAACTTTTCAGGAATGGCGAAGACAGGGCCGCGTTCGACACAGCCACAAAAGCCGTGGAAGAGAAGCCCGGCAACTGGATCGCCCACTATTACGTGGCACGCTCAGCCGACAGGCTCGGCATGTCCGAAAAAGCTGTCGATGCTTATGAAAAATGCCTCCGGCTCAAGCCCGGCTACTACTACACGCTTAACAATCTCGGTTATCTCTATCTCAAGTCCGGAAAATATGAAAAGGCGCGTAAGTTGCTTGAAGAAGCTGTCGAGAGCAGCATCGCGGAAGCCTATTCATGGCGTAATCTTGCGGAAACCTACAGGTTCCTGGGCGAAAAAGAGAAGTACGCGGAGGCACTGGAAAAGGCGGGAATGTCGATGGAAATAATCGAAGTGAAGAAGACATCCGAGGGGAAAAAGGAAGTTGCGCTGACCGGTGCCGACGGTTCCTGAACCGCCGGAAGTGCACCCCGCAAGGAATTGCCGGCGCTGTAAATGTTTGATTGAAATTCTTCATTGTCCTGGAAAATCGTTGATATATTGTGGAGGCATATCTCGTTCCCGCGATTCGTCACGGGGACGGGATTTTGTTTTTGGGGGAACATTCTGAGCGAATCGAAGGATCTCGTTTTTCTATCATTATTCACTGTTGTTGCACTTTGAACGGGTGCAGCTTTTGAGCTGATTACAAAATTTAATCTGCTCTTTTTAATACTTTTCCGGCCAGGTCGATTATTCTGTATGGATAGAGCAGGGGCGTGGGCACGCCGGGGAAGCGCGATTTCAGGAATTCGACGGGTGGAAAAAGGTATCCTGTGAAATACGGCACGGGGTTGTCCGCGAAGATTCCGGGAAGCAGACCTGTTTTTTTTATTCTGCCGCCGCAGATTGAATCGATAATAAAACCGTCCATCATTCCATCAATTTTCCTGGGCGACTCGCTATCCGGGGATAGTGCGCGGGGGATTATCGCGCCGAAAAAGCGCTTTAAAAACCGGAATATGAAACGGGACGCTCTGGAAAGTCCGGCGTCTGCGAGTTGCGTGCGCAACAGGTCCGCATCGAGGACGCCACTGTGCGCGGCGAGCAGATAATGTATGTCCAGAAACCACATCAGGCGCGCGAACGAGTGCCGGGCGGCGAGGTGGTGGATGCAGAAAAGCAACTCGGACTCCGGGCTGAGGTTGCGGGAACCGGTATGTTCACACCGCGAACATGCGCAATGAGAACTGCGCCAAAGAATATCCGGCGGGAGTGGGAAAGCCTTCTTTATCGCCGTTTCGGGTGCCGGGTCCCAGTGTGCTTCAACGGCTATTCGCGCGCCGGAAACAATTCTGTAATATTTGTTTTCACCTGCGTGTTCATCGGAGAAACTGCCATGTATGTCATCTTCATCCTCTTTATACCCAAGCTCCGCCATCATGTCGCGGAACGGGTCGCGACTTTCCTTCTTTATGAGAAGGTCTATGTCGCTCATACGTCTTTCGTCGAACTCGCAGACCCGCCCCAGCATCGAGATGCCTTTGAGCGGAATCAGCGGTATGGAGCGCGCTGCCGCCGCGCCCGATATCGCGTGCCGGGCCGCGTCGAGCAGCATGTTCATTGCCGCCGCGTGCCGGGGTGCCCCGGTGATTTCTTTTCTATATTCCGGAGGAATGATATTTTCAGCGCCGGCCCGTGCGACGTTTTTGCCGATCTGCGGAAGAACTCGGTTTTCGCGGGCGATCCGCATCAGCCGCGGCCAGGGAATGTCTGCACAGCTGATATTTTTTATGACCGCATCACGTGGTGAAAACCTGTCGGACAGGCAGGTGAGTGTTGCAGTAATTACTGTGTTGTCTGACTTTTTGTCGCGCATCGTATGTTTTCAGAACTCAGCCCTGAATTCGCTTTCAAGCAGAGTGCCGTCGTAGTTGGTACCCGGATTCGTGTCGTTTGTATATTCACTCATGCTGAATTTAGTGGTCCACCTGATAATGTCGGAAAGTTTTATGTCCGATTCGAAGCGGTAGGTCTGCTCCTGCGATGATGATGATGAATCGCTCCGGTCATTGGTTCTGTAGACGAGCGAATAGCGCTTTTTCTTACTTGGAATATGTACGACATTTACACTCCGGTTTCTGGACGTGCTCGAACTGCCGCTCGAGAAAGAGTTTTTCTGGTTGTCGAACCTGTAGATGAAATTTGTTTTCGGGGAAAACTTGTAGAGGAAGTCCCAGTTGAATCTTTGCTGGTCGCTGCTTGTGGGGGCGCTTGTGTCGCTTTGCGAGTCGGTGTTGCCCCATTCCTGTTTTATCGTAGTGGAATACTTCTTGCGGTAGGGCCTGTAGTCGAGCATAAGTGTACGGCGGTCGGAGTTTGTGCTGTAGCTTTCCGAGCTTGTATCGGTTTTCGTGATTCCCGGTGTCATAGTGAGCGCGGAAGTAAGGGCGTAGGCGAAACTGGCGAAAATAGTTTTCGAGTTGGTGGTGCCCGAGAACTGGCCGGGATAGCTCTGATTGAGAACATTGACGACGGCAGACTTGAATTTTCCGAAGGGTTTCGAGCTGACGCGGATCGAGCTTGTGTCTTTGCCCGACACACCTGCGGCGGGTCTCGAGTCGGTTTTTCGCTGGTGGTTTATATCGGCCTCGACATTAAGCAGGTCGAAAGGATAGAAGCTCAGCAGGAGACCTCTTGTGACGTTTTCTGTCGAGAAGGGATCGCCGAGGCCGGACGAGTCGACTTCGGTTGTCGCGATATTCGCCTTCAGGTCCATGCTGTTGTTCTTTTTGTATGTTACTTCAATCGTATTTTTCCTGGTCGACGTGTCGTAGTTTGTGTCTGTGTTGTCGCTGAAGTCTTCCTGGTCGCGTGCGAGTGTGAGTGTCAGATCGGGTTTCCATATTCCAGGCATTCCGATCTTCATCCCCTGTCTTTTCCGGGAGTCGTCGGCTTTGTGTGTCGCCAGGTCGTCAATCGCCTCGTCTTTACCATAGTTGTATTCAAAGGTGTAGCCCCGGGTCGTCCGGTACTTTACAGCGGCATCGAGTTGATCGTTGCCGGTGGTCGACGACTCGAATATATCTCTCGCAATGTCGAACGAAGATTTCTTCAGGGTGAGCGACAGGTTGTCATTGATATTGCCGTCGAGACTCAGGTCGAGCCTGCTGGTTTCGAGGGTATTGTTGCCCCCGATGGGCGAGAAATAAGTGTCGCTGTTGCCAAGTTCCAGTCCGATGTTGAAATCACTTATTTGTGTGGCGGCCTTCAAGCGCAGCGCCTTGCCGTCGACTATGCCTTCGGCAACATCGGGGTTGTACTGGTAGTCGGCGAACACGATGGTGCCCGTCGCGAGTGTGACACCGCCTTTGAGTTCGACCACGCCCGTGTCGTACTCGATGTCATACTCGACACCTCTCTGGAGCGGCACATCCGTGGTAGTGATTGTAAGCGTCTCGGAAAGTTCTATGATGTTGCTGTTTTCGAGGCTGAACACGCACTCGCCGCTCGCGCCGGATTCCACCGGGCACGTGTATGTGCCGGTGACGTTCGTCAACTGCTCGCGCAGCACTTGTATCGGGGTTTTCGCGATGTCGCTCTCGCTGCGTCCGAAATCGAACTCGAGCGACACTCCACCCAGGTTTGTTTTTCCGTAGACCTCCGTCACGGTCTGGTTGTATTGCGAGTCGTTGTCGGAAGACGACGGTACATACAAATATGCGATCTGAATGTACCGCTCCGTGGTGTCGTTGGGCAGATACGCGTTGTTTATTATCTGCAAAGCGTTGCCGTCCTCATAGATGTCGTAGTCCACACCGTACTCGAGTAACTGGTAATCGCTGCATGGGTCTTCCACCAGGCCCTTGCAGTATCTCACCGTCTCCGTGCCTTCATAAATCCTGCTCTTGCGCAATATGAAATATGTTTCGTTTCCGATCTCGCTTGTGTATTCGCTGTTTTCGTCTCCGAACTCGACTTCCTGTACGAAATCTTTGTCGTAATATGTATATTCGATCCTGAAAACGTCCGACGCTGTGTAGGATGAAGTCAGTTCCAGTTCGCCTTCAGCGTATCCTTCATCGTCCAGCACATAGTCCTCGCCATTTGTCCACACCTGCCCGTTGTAATACACCTTCTCGAAATTCTTCGCCATGAGTGTGTAAGTGTTCTGGTAGGTTTTCGGCAGGCAGATAGTCGAAGCGGGGCAATCGGTCTGCGAGTCGATCTCGGAGCCGGTCGCAGTGTATGTCGCGGATTTCCTGATCCGCTCGCTCGCCTTGTTCGCTTCCTGCTCGACATACGCGAAACCGAGACTCCGCCCTTCGTTGAAATTATATTTGGAGGATACTCCGAACAGGTTGCCGCCCTTCATCGCCAGCAGCATCTTCTCTTCGAACTCGACCTGCACCCTGTCCGACGTTTTGACCTCACGGCAGTCGGTCGAATCGGCCCGGGTACAGAATGTTATCTGCCCCAGATAATAGTCGATGTCATATTCCTCGCGGGGCACTACTACTCCGTTGATCCTCACCGTTTCGCTGTTTTCCAGCACCTCGAACGCCTCGAGGGAGAACGGCCCGTGCGTGTTGTCGCCATAGAAAGAAATAGTTTGCGGCTCGCTCCTCGAGCGCGACGCGAGATAGTCCATCTCTAACTTTTTCGTCGTGTACTGGAGCTGTGTGCCTGTAATCTCCTTCTGTATCTTGCCCAGTTCGCCGGTTCTGAGGTCTGTGGCCACATCGCCGAACAGGGCGCGGTAGTTGCCTGCAAGCAACTCGAACTCCATGTCCCGCTCCTGGTACGGCAACTCGATAAAACTGCCATTAAGCGACACATTTCCGCCATAAGACATTTTTGCCTGCAACTGACTGCCCTGCTCATACGTGCTGCCCTGTGTCAGCAGTCCGTTACGTGAGAGGAAATTGGTTTCGTCGCCGTCCGCGCTGTAACTGCGGTACTTGAGGTACCTGTAACCTGAAAGTTTGACATCGACCTTCTTGTCTTTCACCTTTTCCGTGAGTTCCTTGTCCATGACGACAAAGTCGTTGGCGGCCGGTTCGCCGGAATCGCTTTTCTTCGCGTTTTGTTGTCCTGCCGCCTGTGGCGGCACAGCGGAGGTAGCAGTTGCCGTCTTAGCGGTTTCAGGGAGGGCGGGCCGCTGCCCGACAGGCTTCACCGGAGCAGATAGTTCTTCCGGGTTCGCCGCTTCCGGCGCAACCGCCGGCTTTTCCGGTGTGGTGTTTTTTTTCGGTTCTTTTCCTTTCGACTCGACCGGCGCGGCGGCGGCCTGTTCGCGCGGCAGCATCAGCTTTCCGGCTTCCGCCGCGGATATTATTGTGCCGATAATGCCTTCTTCGCCTTTTTTCTGTTCGTCGACAATAATCTGCATCCGGGTGTACAGCGGCGACACCTCGACAGCCTTCAGCACTCCCAGCCGCTCGCCCTCGCGCACTACTTCGAACACATCGCCGGGCTTGATCCCGCGTCCGGGTCCCATATTAAATGTTATTTCGTCGTTCTTGAAATCGTATATCACGTTGGAAACAAAAGCGGGCACGGCATAGCTGCGCGCCGACAGTACGCATACATATAAAAAAATTATTGCCGCTATAAATTTTTTCTTCGCAGTCACTTAACCGCCACTTAACCGCTGCTTTTATTCCCTTTTCGGCACCGATACCCCGGCACACGCAATTCGCCATACATACACAAATATCGCAGATCTCCTGAAAGTATTATCTGCATTTATAATGATTAGTTGTTTCATGAATTATAACTTGACTTGTGCGTTATTGAAATGAGGGATACTTAACTTCCTGCAGGATGGAAACAATCTGCTCGATAGAAAGTGTTTATTCTACCCCGCATATTTTACCAATGCGGGCCAAAAATCGTAACCGAAGAATCTCCTGCTTATGTTCCCGGCAAACATATAAGTCGCACAAGTTCCGGTTTTATTTATTCATTTAAACAGGCATCCAGCGGCTTTTGCCGCAGGACCGAAGTTCGGCAGCATGTACACCAGACCCGATGCGGTCAATGAATAATTATTCATTGACTGATAAGTGCAAACTCATCACAGGCTGCCGCTTGAATAAATGCTGAAGCGGCAGCACGTTATCAGCCGACTGGTTTTGTCTTGTCTTCTTCTTTTTCGTTCGATGAATCTATTATTCTCGGCGGCTCGTTTTTTGTGTCGTCCACGGATACTCCCGCGATGCCTTTTTTGAATTCTGTTACAGCCGAACCGATGGCCTTGCCCATCTCAGGCAGTTTCCTCGGCCCGAATATCAGCAACGCCACTACGAGTATTACTATAATTTCACCGATTCCCGGTGTCCACATAACATACCTCTTTTAATAGTTATTTCATTCTCATTATACCGCACATTGTACATATTTCAACGAATTTCTTTCGGATTCATTTGCGCTACTTCATCTGAGCCAATTACAAAATTATGTTCGTAGCGAGGTTGAGCGAAATTGATAAGAGCAAGGCGGAGGTGTAAAATCCTCGCAGGCGTACTTGTAGAGTACGTCGAGGACGATTTTATGCCGACAACGCAGCTATGGACAATAGCAGCAGACCGCAGCAGAATCAGAATTTTGCAATTGGCTCATCTATATTCCGATTCTATTGTATTGATATTCCATCGCACATAGACTATATTTTAACCCCGCATATTTCACCAGAGCGGGTCGAAAGTCCCATTCGGCAGGAACCCGGCGAGCTTATGACAGGGAAAGAACTAAGAAAAAAAATCGAGTTGGAAGTGCTTCCGCGTGTGCGAAAACCGGGCAGGTATGCAGGCGGTGAGCTCAACGCCGTCGTGAAGGACACGGCGGAAGTGCGTCTCGCGCTCTGCTTTCCCGAAGTCTACGAGATCGGCATGTCGAGCCTCGGATTCACGCTTTTATATCATTACGTCAACGAACTCGGCTGGGCCGCCTGCGAACGCTGTTTCGCGCCCTGGCCGGATATGGAGCAGGAACTGCGCGGTCGCGCTCTTCCACTCTATTCGCTCGAAACATTCACCCCGCTGAGCGAGTTCGACATTATAGGGTTTTCCCTTTCCTACGAGATGACTTTCACCAATGTGCTGACTATGCTCGACCTGGGCGGACTCGGACTGCGGGCGGCGCGGCGACCGGACTCGGCACCGGTCGTGATTGCGGGCGGCGGGTGCTCCGTTAACCCCGAACCTCTGGCGGATTTCATCGACGCCTTCGTCATCGGCGAGGGCGAAGAGCCGCTAATGGAGATTATGGAAGCGGCGCGGCGGGTGAAAGCCGCAGGTGGCGGACGGCCGGAAATACTCGAAAAGATCGCGGCGGTCGAGGGCGTGTATATCCCTTCTCTATATGAAACCGGAACCGGCGAAAACGGCAGGTGTACCGTCTCTGGAACGCCGCCTGCGCCCTATCCGGTAATGCGGCGCTATGTGCGCAACATGAGCAACTCGTACTACCCGTCGAAACTGATCCTGCCTTCGATAAACGCGGTACACGACAGAATGAGCATCGAGATTTTCAGGGGATGCGCGCAGGGATGCCGCTACTGCCAGGCAGGCATGATCTACAGGCCGCGCCGGGAACGCGATGCGGATTTCCTCATCGGGAACGTGAAAGAAATGTATCGGCATTCCGGCTGGAACGAGGTGTCGCTCCTGTCGCTCAACGCACCGGATTACTCACAACTGGCGCACCTGCTGGACGGGCTCAGCGAGTTCGCCACACCCAGGCGCGTGTCTATCTCGATGCCGTCGTCGCGCATCGACACATTCAGCGAGGAGGTCGGCGAAAAACTCCGGCTCGTGCGCGCGACCGGGCTCACTCTCGCTCCCGAGGCTGGCACTCAGCGCCTGCGCAATGTGATAAATAAAAGGATAACGGATGAAGAGATAATCGGGGCTGTCGCGTCGTCGTTCGCGGCGGGCTGGAAAAAAGTCAAACTCTATTTTATGATCGGGCTCCCGACGGAAACAGAAGAAGATGTGCTGGGAATAGCCGCGCTCATTAAACGCCTGACGGCGGTTGCAGGAAAGAAAAAATCAGGCCGAAAACGCGGCAAACCGGATTTTACATTGAGTGTCTCTAACTTTGTGCCCAAACCGCACACTCCGTTCCAGTGGGAACCGTTTGAACCTGTCGAAAAACTGTTCGGGAAACAGAGGCTGCTTCGCTCGGTGATCGACCGGCGGCATGTCAAACTCGACTTTCACGATCCGCACCGCAGCGCGATGGAAGCGGTATTCGCACGTGGCGACCGCAGGATCGGCCGCGCACTCGAGGAAGCCTACAATCTCGGCTGCCGATTCGACGGCTGGAGCGAATGTCTCGATGCAGATAAATGGCGACAGGCATTCAGCCGTGCAGGTGTCGACCCCGCCGATTACGCGCACACGCCGTACAAACCCGGAAGCCGCCTCCCCTGGAGCCACATTGATTGCGGCATAACAACAAAGTACCTTCTTATAGAACGCGCTAAGGCCATGCGGGGCGACACAACAGAAAGCTGCATCGGCAACAGGTGTACAGGCTGCGGACTGGACTGTGACACCAATGACTGAAGATACACGAGTGCCATACCGGATACGATTCGCCAGGTTGTGGGAGGCGCGTTTCATATCGCATCTCGACCTGATGCGCGCTTTCATGCGGCTTCTTCGGCGCACCGGATTGCCGATATATTTCTCGGAAGGGTTTAATCCCAAACCGAAAATATCGTATCGTACTATGCCGCTTTCCTCGGGACACACAAGTGAATGCGAGCGCGTGTTTTTCCAGCTTATGGAAGAGTTACCGGAGACGGAAGTCGAGCGCGCATTCGCCGCGGCGATGCCGCCGGGCCTGGTGCTGGATTCAATCCGCCGGGTGCGCTCGGCGAAGAAAGACGAAAACCCGCCGAAGGCGATGCAATATTACATTTATTTCACAGACGCCGCCGACGGAATCGGCGAACGCCTTCTGCGGGCCGCGCGTGATGAAAATGTGCAGATGGAAGTCCTGGATATGGAGACAGCAGCCGTGGCAATTCTTTTAGAAAAGGGAGACAGCAGCGAATTTATAAAAAATACTTTTCCCTTTGCCGTTTCCGCTGCAACGCCTGTCGGCAACGACTACGTGCGGCCCGACAGAATTGTGGAAAAAGTTGTCGATCCCGAAAAAATCATCATCCACTACCACCGCAGAAAAGAGATAATCCGACAATCCCAAAAACGGTAAGCGTCCCTGTTTACACCTATTTTTCAAGACATAAATACTATTGACATATAGTGCACTATTATATAATGTAGCGGTTATCAATAGGAATTGCGTACGTGAAATCGTGAAACAACATGGTGTCGTGTCAACTTTGTATCGACGTTTTGAGTGTAGACAAAGGCGCGGTCACCGTACCGCGCCTGAGCGTATTTTTCGCGATAACTTTTTGTGTGGGCAAAGGTTGAGGCGCGGTACGGTGACTGCGTCCTGCACTCTTTCTGTTCCTTCCAAAAAATTATTTACTTACGTCTTTTCATCATTGACACGACAATAAAGTGTTCTTTCCTTTGTACTGGACAGTACCAAGTTCTGGATAATACTTTACCCCTTTTTTACTGATTTGCGAAGCTTGGCGAGTTCGACGGATAGGTCGATCCATTCGCCGGTAAGTTTTTTGAATTGCTTATAATTTGCTATTTG
>JAJRTR010000160.1 GCA_024278215.1 bacterium | reverse complement strand
GGAGTGAGGCATCATTCTCCTTTTCGTGGTCGAGCCACAATAATCATGAAGATGTTGTCCTCATCACCCTTGATATCATTTTATAAATTGTTGATCAGGCTGTCACTGGCAGCTTGATGTTGTTAACTACTATTATGGGAGTTTGTTATATGGACAAGTACGAATGTGAAGTGTGCGGATATATTTATAATCCGGCAGTCGGCGACCCGGACAATGGGGTAGAAGCGGGCACAAAATTCGAGGACCTGCCCGACGACTGGACATGTCCGACGTGCGGCGCGGCCAAAGACGAATTCTCAGCATTATAAATTCAGATGTAACAGCAGTCTGCAAGATCGGAAGTCGTCAGGGGGCAGAACCGGAAGAAATTGCAAATTGTATAAGCCGAATTTGTAAGGCATTCAACTACTGTAACCATTGACGATAGGGTGGTATTGTAATAATACATTAAAGATCCAATTGCAGAATCAGAATTTTGCAATTGGCTCTAAACACCTGGAGATTTTTCGCTTCGCTCAGAATGACAACACACGAATTTTGAGTGTAACGGCACTATCAGAAAATCCTGGAATGCAAAAACGTCAGTTTTTGCGAAATGCTACTTCTTCATCGTTGCAACGACACAGTCGTTGCATTCCAGGAATATCAGACGTTTCGTTGCGAACAGTTACTTGTGAACGGATACCAAAATTTTCATAAGGAGGCTGCTATGTCTGTAGTTAAAGGGATAGAAGCACTGAAGAAGGCACTGGAATTTGAAGAATCCGGAGCTGATTATTATGCGATGGCGAAAGAAAAGACGAGACAGCCGCAGGCACGTTCGATTTTCGTGTTGCTCGAAGAGGAAGAGAAGGCTCATATCGAGTTTCTGCAGAAAATGTACAACAAGCTGAGTGCGGCTGATAAATGGCCGTCGCAGATTACTATCGATATCGAGAAGGATTTCAAGATGATCTTCGATGAAGCGGCGAAAAACATCGACAGCGATGTGAAAGTCGCAACAGACGAGGTCGAAGTGCTGTCGAAGGCAATTGATATCGAGCGGCGGGGCAGGGCAATGTACTATGACCTGTCGGAAAAGGCAGAAGATGAAAATGAAAAGAGACTGTATACTACA
The DNA here is from genome assembly GCA_024278215.1 of bacterium. Lineage (GTDB taxonomy): Bacteria > UBP15 > UBA6099 > UBA6099 > JAJRTR01 > JAJRTR01. Next base: position 6,697 of record JAJRTR010000160.1, on the reverse strand, counting down.
CTCGCAAAATGGGAAGAGGGGCATGTGGCTCTCCTCGAGGATTTCTACAATTTCTTTTCTGATCATGGGATGTTCACTGGAGAATAAACGACCGGTTTTATCGCGCTGAGAGGTGGATGCTATGTGGGATTATACAGACAAGGTTAAAGATCATTTTTTCAATCCGAGAAACACGGGAAAGATTGAGGATTGCGACGGCATTGGCGAAGTCGGCTCGCTTGCCTGTGGGGATGCGTTGACTTTTACTTTCAAACTTGACGAAAATAAAGAGAAGATCGTCGACGCCAGATTCCAGACATTCGGGTGCGCCAGTGCGATAGCCTCATCGTCCGCGCTCACCGAGATCGTGAAGGGCATGACTATTGAAGAGGCGGAAGCGGTGACAAACCAGGATATAGCAGACTTCCTCGGCGGGTTGCCGGAGCAGAAGATGCACTGCTCCGTGATGGGCCGCGAAGCGCTCGAGGCGGCGATAAGCAATTATCGCGGTGAAGGTGATGGAACGAAGCCCGCCGCCGATGTGGACACGGACATCGTGTGCGTTTGCTTCGGTGTGACAGGTCACGAGATAGAGCGCGCGATACGGGAGAACAACTTGAAGACTATCGAAGATGTTACCAACTTCACCAAGGCGGGCGGCGGCTGCGGCGGCTGCCACGAGGACATACAGGCCATATTGGACAGGATCAACGGTGGAGAAAGCGCGGAGAGAACGAAAAAGAAACCACTGACAAATATCCAGCGTATGAAGCTGGTGCAGGAAGTTATCGAGAATGAGATCAGACCACAATTGAAGAACGACGGCGGCGACATCGAACTCATTGATGTGGAAGGCCCGAAGGTGACGGTCGCCATGCGCGGCGCGTGTTCGGGTTGCAATGCCGCACAGTTCACATTGCGGGATGTTGTTGAGACAAAGCTGAGGGAATATGTGTCGGACGACATAATTGTGGAAGAAGAAAAGTAATGCCGGCGGCAGTAAGCGCAGAAAAATTCGGCAGTGGATTTGAGAGGAGCGCCGATATGGAAGTATATCTTGACAACAACGCGACAACCCGAGTGGCACCCGAAGTGCTCGAAGCGATGATGCCTTTTTTTAAAAGCGAATACGGCAATCCGTCGAGTATGCACCGGATAGGTGGGCGCGTGAAGAAATATATTGATAAAGCGCGTGAGCGCGTGGCGGCGCTGCTGAACGCCGACCCGTCCGAGATCACATTCACGAGTTGTGGAACAGAGAGCGACAACACGGCGATCCGCGGCGCTGTCGAGGCCGCGCCCGATAAACGGCATGTGATAACCACGCGGGTCGAACACCCTGCTGTGCTCGGCATGTGCAGGTATCTTCATAAATACAATTACAGGGTTACGGAGCTTTCAGTCGATAAGGAAGGTATGCTGGACCTGGACGAACTGCGTAATGCGATAACCGGAGATACGGCTATTGTGTCGATAATGTGGGCGAATAATGAAACGGGTGTGATATTCCCGATAGACGAGATCGCGCAGATTGTTAAGGAGAAAGGCGTTGTGTTTCATACGGACGCGGTGCAGGCGGTCGGCAAGGTGCCGATTGACCTGAAGAAGACGCCTGTGGATATGCTGTCGATCTCGGGGCACAAGCTGCACACGCCGAAAGGCACGGGTGTGCTGTACAGGAGAAAAGGCGTGAAGATCGCGCCGCTGATAATCGGCGGCCACCAGGAAGAAGGCCGCAGGGCAGGCACCGAGAACGTGCCGTATATCGTCGGGCTGGGCCGTGCGTGCGACCTTGCTGCCGAGCACATGGAAGACGAAAACACAAGGGTGAGATCGTTGCGCGACAGGCTGGAAAACACCCTGTTGAACACTTGCCCGGATACACGCCGGAACGGAAACGCCGAGCGAAGGCTGCCGAACACATCGAATATCAGTTTTGAATATATCGAGGGCGAATCGATACTTCTGATGATGGACAACATCGGCATAGCCGCTTCGAGCGGGTCGGCGTGCACATCGGGTTCACTCGAACCTTCACATGTCATGAGGGCGATGGGAGTGCCGTTCACGGCGGCGCATGGTTCGATACGGTTCAGCCTGTCGCGCTATAACACAGAAGAAGAGATAGATTACACGGCAGCGCAGATGCCGCCGATAATCGAGCGGCTCAGGGAGCTGTCGCCGTTTGTCAAATAAAAAGAGAAGTAAGCCTTGATATGACTGAAGTGAAGTTATGGAGATATTAACAACGGAACATGCTGCCGCGGAGGCGGGTGATTGAAATGGAAAAGCTGAACGGCTGGATAATGAACGATCTTGGTGATGTCGCGCATAAGATGGCGCAGCGCCAGATGGGGCCATGCTCGATGTGTACGAGCGAGGTGGCCGCCGGACGATTCGACATGAACACACGCGCCGCAGTCTCCGAGGCGCTCGACGACATCCTCGAGGCCCTGTTCCCCGGCTGCTACGGAAGGGAATTCGTCGATGGGCAGGACATCCCGCTTTTTGTCGGCGACCGCCTGCGCCACGCGGCGGCGGTGCTCGGCAGATTGTGCGAATTCGCCTTCAACCACAGGTGCAGCATAGGAATGTGCGACAGGGGGTGCGACTGTGAGGCTCAGGCGACAGACACAGTGATCGACCTTATGGAACAACTCCCCGACATTCACGGCAAGCTGATGTCGGATATACAGGCCGCCTATGAAGGCGATCCCGCATCCATTTCGATAAATGAAATAGTGTTGAGCTATCCCTTTGTGGAAGCGATAGCGACGCATCGGATCGCGCACGTTCTGTACGAACGCAGGGTGCCGATCATCCCGCGCATTATGTCCGAGCGGGCGCACTCACGCACAGGGATCGACATACATCCCGGTGCGAAAATCGGAAAAAGATTTTTTATCGACCACGGTACAGGTGTTGTGATCGGCGAGACATCTGAAATAGGCGACAACGTACGCTTATACCAAGGTGTCACGCTCGGGGCGATGAGATTCGTTCGCGACGAGGACGGTAACCTTGTCAGGAGAATAAAACGCCACCCGACTATCGAGGACGATGTCGTTATATATGCAGGCGCGACGATTCTCGGGGGGAAAACGGTCATCGGCAAAGGGTCGGTCGTCGGCGGTAATGTGTGGCTGACCGAATCTGTGCCGCCGCATAGCAAAGTGCTGAACGCGCCTCTGGACCTGCGCGTGATAACCCGGGAAAAAACGATTGAAGAAAGGAGCGCACGCCATGAATAATATCGCTGCGGATATAACGGAACTTATAGGCCGCACTCCTATTGTATTTTTGAAAAGAATGGCGGAGGGGAGCGGAGCAAAGATCGCTGTAAAGCTCGAATCTATGAACCCCGGCGGATCGGTCAAGGACAGGATCGCGCTGAACATGATCGACGCCGCGGAAAAAGAGGGAAAGATAAAACCCGGCGTAACTGTTATCGAGCCGACGAGCGGCAATACAGGTATCGGGCTTGCTATGATTTGCGCGGCGCGCGGCTACAGGCTCGTGCTGACCATGCCCGACTCGATGTCGATCGAACGCCGCAAGCTGCTCAAAGCTTACGGTGCGGAACTCGTGCTGACACCTGCCGCGGAGGGAATGAAAGGCGCTATTGCGAAGGCGGAGGAACTTGCGGGGGCGGAGCCGGATACTTTCATGCCGCAGCAGTTCAACAATCCGGCTAACCCGGAGATACACAGGATCACTACCGCCGAAGAGATATGGAACGGCACGGACGGAGAGATAGACATATTCGTGTCCGGCGTAGGCACAGGCGGCACTATCACAGGCGTAGCGCAGGTGCTTAAGAAAAGAAAACCCGGATTGAAAGTGATTGCCGTGGAACCGGAAGGCTCGCCTGTGCTGTCGGGCGGCAAGCCTGGACCGCACAAGATACAGGGCATCGGCGCGGGTTTCATTCCGGAAGTTCTCGATACGGGCATGATCGACGAAGTGATAACAATCGGAAACGACGTGGCATTCGATCACGCGCGGAGACTTGCGCGCGAGGAAGGTATTCTCGCGGGCATATCGTCGGGCGCGGCGGTGGCCGCCGCTCTCGAGGTTGCTGCGCGGCCCGGAAATAAAGATAAACTCATTGTGGCGGTATTGCCGTCCACCGGAGAAAGATACCTGTCGAGCGGGTTGTTCGACGATGTATGAATGCTAAATGCCATCATAAAGCAACTTGCAGGAAATCGGAAACAATGGAGAACAGAGAGAATGGCGGACACGGCAAAGGACGGTATAGTACAAAGAGATAAACTTACGAGAGCGATTGTGCCGAGGATTCCGATGGGGCTTCTGACACCGGAAATACTGGAAAACCTGGCGAGGGTGTGCAGGAAGTACGACATCCCGGTGATGAAGATCACATCGGGCCAGCGTGTGGCGCTTATCGGGATCGAACCGGGCGACGTCGGCAGGATATGGGAAGACCTTGGAGCGGATGTCGGCAAACCTGTGGGGGCGTGCATACATTATGTGCAGGCGTGTCCGGGCTCGAACTTCTGTCGGCTCGGCAACAATGATTCACTTGGACTCGCCGGGGAGATCGAGCGGAAGTATTACGGAAAAGATTTCCCGGCGAAGACGAAGATAGCAGTTTCCGGATGCAAACTGAGTTGCGCCGAATCATATCTCAGGGATTTCGGCATATTCGCGACGAAAAAAGGGTGGACACTGGTGGCCGGCGGCAGTTCGGGGGGCAGGCCCCGCATCGGTGATGTCGTGGCGGAGGACCTCGCGGATGAAGATATACTGAAAGTGCTAGACGCCTGCGTCGGGTTCTATATCGAGAACGCGAAACGACGTGAAAGAATGCCTCGATTCATCGGCAGAGTCGGCATTGAAGAATTCAAGAAGCAGTGTGTCGAGAGTATTTAGTCCGTATATTTCACCAATGCGGGCTAAAAATCCGTGTTGGCAAAACATCTGGCAATTCGATGCGAAGCTATATACGACCCACTTGATTTATACATCAGCATGGCCGGGGAAAAGAGAAAAATGAAGATAAAGATTATTTTTGTTGTGTTTATTTCGCTATTGATTGCGGCGGGTTGCAGTAATACATCTGAAATACCGGAGAAAGGTACTGCACGTGCGACATCCGATGGAACTGTGGCCGCACGGAGCCGACAGGGTGAAGACACATGGAACAAAATATGCAAAAACTGCCATACGCGAAGCCGGCTCGAAGGTAAAACGGCGGACGATATAAAGAGGGCTCTGAAAACGCAGCGCATGATGGCCGGTCTGAAGGATACGCTTTCCGACGAAGATATAGCCGGGGTAGTGGAATTTCTGAAAGCGGGCACCGCGAAAAATATATATTCATTTATTAGTGCGGAGACGTGCGGCGGCTGTCATACGGGACATGAAAAGCAGTGGACTATGTCGCTTCACGCTATGGCGCACACCGAGCCGGTTTATGACCGTTATTTCATAAAAGCGTCGAACGACTCGAACGGAGAGTTGCAGGTTTTCTGCGCAAAATGCCATACTCCGATCGCCGTCTATAATGGGAACATTCCTTTCAAACACAAACTTAACAGCCCGTCGGATACGAATGTGTCGGCGATAGAGTCGGATGGTGTGCAGTGCGACTTCTGCCACATTATCAAGGGATACACCGCGCTGAACAACTCGAACTATGTGATGGATTTGTCGGATGTCAAGCGCGGTCCCTACGACGATGCGGTCTCACCTTTTCATGAAACAGCGTTTTCGGAGATACACGCGAACGCTCAACTATGCGGCACGTGCCACAATGTGAATCACCCCGCCAACGGCATCGTTCTTGAAAGTACGTATACCGAGTGGGAGGAGAGCGAATACGCGAAGGAAGGCACGACCTGCCTGGACTGCCACATGACTGAAGGTTCCGAACCCGGCGGGAAACAGCCGGGCAGGGCGGCAGCGGCAGGACCGCTGCGCGAGCATGTGTCCAGCCACTACTTTGTCGGACCGAATATGATGTTCTGCGGCGCGGAAGATAAGCAGGATATCTGTGGTCGCAGCCGCGAACTGCTGAAGCGTGCCGCAAAGGTATCCATCGGTGAACCCGTCTCCACCGGCGGCGATCTGGTGGTGCCGGTGAAGGTGACGAACAGCGGCGCGGGCCACTATATTCCCACTGGTGTAGCCGAGATAAGAAATGTATGGCTCGAAGCAACTGCCACCGATAAAAACGGCACGGAAATATTCGCCTCCGGAAGACTTGATGAAAATGGGAACATTCTTGCCGGTTCAATTGTTTACAGTGTTGACGTCAAAGATGCCGGAGGGAATATCACAACGCAGTTCTGGAATACGGTCGAGAAAGTGAGAGACTACCGCATACCGCCGCGCGGCACGCTTACGGAGAAGTTCCGGTTCAAAGGCAACAGGGACGCGGCGAGTGGAATAACATTCAGAGTCGCGCTGAAATACAGGTCGGTGTCACCGGGAGGACTCGCAGAAGTGGGCGCTCCGCCCGACCTGGTCGATGTTCCCGTGATAACGATAGCATCGGACGAAAGAAAGATAACAACACAATAGAGCCAATTGCAAAATTCTGATTCGGCTGCGGTCGACTGCAATTGTCCATAGCTGCGTTGTCGGTACAGAATCATCCTCAACGTACTCGGCGAGTACGCCTGCGGGGATTTTGCACCTCCGCCTTGCTTCTGAAAAATTTCGTTCGACCTCGCTACGAACATAATTTTGC
>JAJRTR010000159.1 GCA_024278215.1 bacterium | reverse complement strand
CGAAGTTTTTATGGTGAACTCGGAACGTTCAGTCTATACGTTCCGGACCGGAGCCCCGGAACGATGAAAGTCTTTGATCTTCCCGAATCCCGAATCCACACTGCGCCGCGCCACCTATTGCTCGGCAGCCACGCGGCGCTCCTTCTCCCGCCGGAACTCCTCGACCCGGTGCTCGATATCGCGGGGAAAGAAGAGGAATGCCACAAGACCTATCACGGCGAACATCCCTGCCACCGGCCCTGTGAGCCGCACCCCCAGCGGCTCCGCGATACTGTTGCCGAACGACGAGAACAACAGCGTCATCAGGTATGTCGATATCCCCATTATGACCTTCTGGCAGAAACCCTGGGCTCCGAAATACATCGCCTCGTGGCGCTGGCCCGTAAGCATCTCGTCGTAATCCGTAAGGTCGGCCACAATAGCGTTCGGCACGATAAAAAGGCCCGCCACCGGTATGCCCGCCAGCCCCAGCAGGATGTAACCATACAGAACATTCGATATCGGCAGCGACTGCGAGTCCATGAAATATATCGGCGGAAGAATCAGTCCGAAAAGCGCGAGCAGCAATATCATCGTATTGCGCTTGCCGATCTTTTTCACAATGATGTTCATCACGGGAATGAAAAGTATGGTCATGCCGAAAGTAGCGGCCATGAATTTCGGAACCTGCGAAAGCGGCAGTCCCAGCAGCACCGTTATGTAATAAGTGATGCCGCCCGAAATGATATTGAAACCGAACCAGAATGTGACATTGCCGAAAAGGTAGATGGCGAACGGTCTGTTCTTAAAGGTAGTCGTGAGCGATTCGACAAGGCCCATGTCGCATGTGCTCGATTCGCAGTACTTCTTTTCGTCGACTGCAAGCACCGGCATATAGAGGAACACAACAGCGAGTCCGCCCATAATAAGAGCCATCCCCCTGTAGCCGAAAGCGTCGACCAGGGGCGCCCAGAAAACAGTGCCGATAATAGTGCCGATGAGCATACCGAGCCCGGCGAGCGAAGAGAGATTGATGCGGTCGCGCGGCGAACGCGCCAGCTCGGGCAGCAGCGCGAGATAGGGACACAGGTAATATGTGAAGAAAAAGAAGTAGAGCCCGAGAAACAGCGCGAGCCATGCGACATTCAGGTTCGAGACACCTTTCACAGGCGGAAAAAACATCAGTACAAGCGACGCCGCCAGCGGCAAACCGCCATAGAGCATGAACGGCACGCGCCGTCCGCGCGGCGAGCGCGACCTGTCGGTCCACAGGCTCACCAGCGGGTCGGCCAGCGAGTCGACAACCCTGCCGAAAATAAAAAGCAGTCCGAATATCTTTATCGGCACAAGCTGCGGGTTGCTGTTCTCGGCGGGCGGCAGGTAGAAAAACATCACCACGCCCATCAGCACCCGGTCGAGAATCTGGTAGCCCACCGCCCCGGCCGAGTACGCCAGCGAACCGGTTAATGGAAACTTCGGCAACTTTTCGGACATGCAGGTATTATATTCATTTTACACGGGGGTGTCTTCACAATCTTGTTTGCATCGCGCGCGATTTCAATTTTCTCGCGAAAGCTCGTTGTCCAAATACTTTCCTGATTACCCCGGGTTGCGACCCGCATATTTAACAAACGCGGGTTAGCCCCGCTGCATGGTATCGTCCCGCGCAATCAGACTCATGACACGGGCGCTGAAGACTTCCCATCTTATGGGCTTCAGGAGAAATTCATCCGCGCCGGCCTTAACAACATTGATGATATTGTCACGACTTTTGTCCGAGGAAACAGCAAGGAATTTTACGCAGGGTAGTTTTTTCCTGACTTGTTTTATAACTTCAATACCGCTTTTGCCCGGCAGATGAACATCCACGACAAGCAGATCGGGAGAATATTTTTTAGCGCTGACAATGCCTTCTTCGGCTGTTTCCACATCGTCCGCGACGAAGATGCCCATCCGGTAGAGCATTTTTGCAAACATGTGCCGGAAAAACAGAGCGTCTTCTATGACGACGGCTTTTTTGCCTCGTAGCGCGTTGTGCTCCTTCTGCACTTCGACTTTCTCGATGTAGACTTTATCGACGCCCATCCTGCTTATAATCTCGATGTCGTTTCGCGACAGTGTCGCTCCGGCTGCCAGAACGATGCCGCCCGCTGCATTCTTTATTTCTTCCGCAAGCGCCATGCCCGGCACGACATTTTCCAGTTTGATCCGCGCGGATTGCACAAATTTCTTTTCGTTTGCCATTACTTATCGATTCTCTCCCGCTCTATGTTTTCATCTTCCATATTTTTTAGCTGCTTTATCCGGGTCATCGGAAAAAACGACCTGTAACACTTCAGGCCGTCTGAATATTTCTTCGCGTCACCATGTGTAATGCTTATCCCGCATATTTCACAAATGCGGGTTATATGTAAAACGAGCGACCCGCGCCCGGCCCGGAACCCTGCTGCTCATTGCCGCCTTTGACTTTTCTCTTGCCCAGCGACTCGCCGCACCGGGCGCAAATATACTCATACAATTCGCCGTCGGGCAGCACAAGTAACAGTCGCTCTTTCACGGGCGTGGCAACCCGGCAGCGCGGGCAATATAGCTGAGTCGCCTGTAATTTATTGAACTGTTCCATTTTCAAGCGTCTCCATGTTGCATATAAACCTGCACTTTATCATCGAACAGGATAGATGAAAAAAAAGGAAAAAGCAAAGATGCAATAGACAACATAGAAGCGTTAAATAAACCAAAACACCGCCCAAGAAAAATGAAGCGGTGCGATTAACATAAAAAAGTGTTGTGTCAGGCGGCGTGTTCGCGCGCAAGCTCGACAAGCTGCGAGAATGCAGAGGGCTCGTGAATAGCCATTTCGGAGAGAGTTTTTCTGTCGAGTTCGACTCCGGCTTTCTTGAGGGCGCACATGAAAACGCTGTAACTCATGCCGTGGGCGCGGGTTGCCGCGTTTATGCGGGCGATCCACAGCCTGCGGAATTCGCGTTTGCGGTTTTTCCTGTCCCGATACGCATAGACATCCGAATGCATAACAGCACTGCTGGCGGCCCTGTAGTGGCGGCTCAGCGCGCCCCTGTAGCCCTTGGTCCTTTTCATGACCTTTTTGGCTCTTTGCCGGGCTGTAACTCCTCGTTTCACACGTGTCATCTCGTATCTCCTTCTTCCATCATAAGCAATGTATTAGTCTGCCTGCGGCGATTATGTCTGGATGAGCCGTTTCACCTGGCGGGTCTGTCCGCCCTGTTTGATCACCGCCACCTGTTTAAGTCTTCTTTTGCGTTTTCTCGATTTATGGGAAAGCAGGTGTCCCATGCCTTCTTTCTTTCTGACATACTTTCCCGAACCTGTTTTTCTGAGACGCTTGTACGCGCCTTTATGTGTCTTCATCTTCGGCATTTCGTTTCACTCCTATTTCTTATTCGGCGCCAGTATCATGATCATATTTCTTCCTTCAAGCTTCGGCATCCGCTCGACCACGGAATAATCTTTGTGGTCCGCCGCCAGGCGCAGGAGCAGGTCCCTGCCACGCTCGGTAAAGTCCATTTCCCTGCCCCGAAACATAATTGTCGCTTTGACCTTATCACCGTCCTTGAGGAATCTCTCGACGTGCCGCGATTTGAAGTCGTAGTCGTGCTGGCCGATCTTCGGCCTCAACTTGATCTCTTTCAGCACAGAGGTCTTTACTTTCGATTTCTTCGTTTTCTTGCGCTTCTCGAAAATATATTTCCCGTGATCCATGATCCTGCAAACGGGCGGATCGGCATCCGGAGCGACCTCGACAAGGTCAAGCTGTTCCTGTTCGGCAACCCTTAAAGCTTCTTCTATTGGGAGTATCCCCAATTGCTCACCCGCGCTATTGATCGTTCGCACTTTAGGGGCCTTGATCGCTCCATTTATCCGGGTGCGCTGGACATACACTCGTTTCTTTTTTCTTTGTTTCAAAGGCTGGTTGCAGCACCTCGCTTCCGCGCATGATTAAAAAACACCCCATTCCGGGGGACGCAACATCGGAGTATAGCAAAAAACATCTTTGCAGTCAACAGGAATATTGGAGACTCTTCCGATTCTCACAGGTTATGAATCCGAAGCTCGACAAGAGAAAAAACTCGCCTGTTCCCAGTTCCATCTAAATCAAGCTTCACTCCGCCCGTTTTTTCTGCTTAGCGCCTTGCACAAAAAAACCGGCCCGCTTCCGCGAGCCCGGGCAGTGGGTGGTACAGGACTTGAACCTGTGGCCTCTTCCGCGTCAGGGAAGCGTTCTCCCACTGAACTAACCACCCCTGTTACAAGGCGACGGGCGGATTTGAACCGCCGAATGGAGATTTTGCAGACCTCTGCCTTAGACCACTTGGCTACGTCGCCGCAAGATAAATCATAGGGGGCACAGCCTTTTTTGTCAATACTCTACTGCGGCCTTTGTTTTTCTCAATCCGTGATACGGGCCTTAGCGAATCATTAACCACAATTGAGCCAATTGCAAAATTATGTTCGTAGCGAGGTCGAACGAAATTTTTCAGAAGCAAGGCGGAGGTTCAAAATCCCCGCAGGCGTACTCGCCGAGTACGTTGAGGATGATTTTGTGCCGACAACGTAGCTATGGACAATTGCAGCCGACCGCAGCCGAATCAGAATTTTGCAATTGGCTCATTTATCAACACAATTATTTCAACTCGTGCATATATGTCCTGGCGGACTTGAAGACCCGCTCGAAGATTTCCAACATGCCGCCGGTTTCAATCTCTCGGCAGGAGAAAATCTCTACCTGTATCACGCCGTGCTCGGGCCATGTGTTCACGAGCAGATGCGACTCCTCGAGCACGAGCACTACGGTCAGTCCCTGCGGCTCGAAGCGCGAAACGAGTTTGTCTTTTAATGTCAACTTATTGGCGGCGACGTATTTTTCCATCTCCAGCACAATCTTGCAGGGCGCGTCGATAGCTTCGCGGTCGCAGCCGAAGCCCCAGAATGTCACCTGTGTGCCCAGTGTGCGCACAAGGTCTCTGTCCGCCTGTTCCATCGCGCCGCTGAAATCGAGTTCCAGCGAACTCATTTTTTCTACGTGTTTTTCTTCCGGCATCTCTTCTCCTGAACGATAGTTCACAACATTTCAAATATATACGGTTTCTGAAAATGAAAGAAGACGGCAGATAAAAAACTCAATCCCTTCTTCGCAGAATCTTGTAGATGTCGAGTTTCTCGACGGGTCGGAATTTCGATTTGTGCCGTTTCAAACCGGGCAGATTGAGGTCCGAGGCATCGTTGACGCGGCTGTATCCGAGGCCCGCGAGGAATCCGATAACCCGCCACCGCATGTATGCGCTGCAACCCCTGATGTCGAGGTCTGTTTTGAGCGCGAAAAAGTTCGCAAGTTGCGGCGTCATCTCCCCGGCAAGCGCGAATGCCGCAATGCGGCCCGCCGCTTTCAGTGTCCAGCCCATAAAGTCGGGCGCGGCAAAATCATCGAATCGCGCCAGCGCGTTTTTTGTGTAATCGTGATCGAGAAGCGGCGCTTCAATGTTGCGCTCCCGATACGCCGCGTCCCACGCTTCAAGCAGCCGCAGGCATTCCGGTATATCCTCCGGCTTCATTTCGACGAACTCGACGCCGGGATTCTCGCGCGCAAACCTGTTTAGCTTTTTTCGAACGTCCGCGAATTCGGGTCCTTTGAGTGCGGCTACGCGCGCGGCGTCATATAAGTATTCGCTGTCACGGTATTCGACGGAGAAACTTCTGTCACCCTTCAGCAACTCGGCCTGCAGCGCGCCCGCCCACAGGATGCGACCAAGTCGATTTCCGTTCAGCCGGTCCATCAGTTCGACCGCTTCGAGCGCACCGGCGCGCGTCGAAGCCGCCAGCGTGTAGAGTTCCCATTTTATGCTGCTCTTCTCTTTGCGATATAGAATGATCGGACCGTCCGCGCCGCGCTTCCAGTATATCTGCCTGCGCGCCGCCTCGCTCGTGAAATGCAGAAACGGCACGAAACAGCACCACGCCCGCGCGCCCGCGCCGGCGAATCCTCTTTTCAGTTCCGCCGCGTCTTCGGGGTGCAGCCTGTTGAGTTCGATCCCTTCGAAAAAGACCTTCCTGTATGTGTCGACACTGCTTCTTATACAGCTTTTTTCGGCTGCGCTCGCACCGGCCACAGCTTTTTTCCTGCCCTTGAAGCGGAACTTTTTTCCGCCGCAGACGGGGCAACCGGCCTCTTTAAGCTCTTCGATAGTGTGGAGCGCGGCCCCCCGGCCCACTTCCGTCTTTTCGCCGCAAGCGGCACAGACATAGTTCCTGACGGTAACTTTCAACTCGCCGGTATATATGGGAAGCGAATACTTTCCGGTATCGAGCAAGGATGTCGTTACGGCGGAGCTTTTAAGGTGTATCATCTGTCCGGTGTTGCCGATGATGTCCGCGCCGCGATACATATTGAAACCGGGCGCGACCTCCGCGACGGCAAAGCCTGTCTCGGCTATCAGGGCGAACATCTCGACTGTGAATTCCGGGTCCTTGTGCGCAAAAGAAAGAAACGCGTGCAGACCGGATTTCCGGCGCAACAACTCGGCGCCGCGCGACAAAAACAGCTTCAGCCCCGGCAGCGTATAGGGCGGATCGGCGAAGAAACAGTGGAACGATTCTTTAAACTCGATGGGGAACGGGTGTCTCAAATCATGTTCGACACACCTGACGCCGAGTCCGTGCGCGTCGGCAAGGGCATGAATATAAGCAGTGATTCTTTTGTCGATTTCAAAAACGACGAGTTCGGTGGAACCGTCCGCGCCGAGTTCACGCAGGAGCAGCGCGGCGGAAAAAGAGACGAGGTCGTCGTCGCCGAGGAAAGCGACGCACCTGCCCGCCAGCGTGCCGCGTTCGAGTGCGAGCATAGCGCGTTTCAAGGACGTTTCCGCTGTTGCGAAAGCCTGGTCAAGACTTACATCAACACGCGGCATGTCCCCGAACGCTTTTTCGACAGTGTCGAGAAGTCCGCGCAGGTTATCCGGTATGCTGCTGCCGGACCCGCCGCACGCTTCGCAACGGAAATCGACGTCCGTCGCGCCGCCGGATGATTGAAGAAGCTCCCTGCCGTATTCCGAAAGCGCCACTCCGCCACTGCGTATGAAGACATTTCTTTTCTCGAGTTCACGGCGCACGGCGGCGACAACAGGCAGCGGAAGCCGCACACTTCGGGCAAGTTCTTTCAGCGGGATACCACCGCCGGAAGGCACCGCTTCGATTATCGAGCGCACACCCTCGGGGCCTTCACGCAAGTCCACCGCCGCCGCCACATCTTCTGTTAGCGATTCCATTTGAACGTGTTTCCCTAACCCGGCATAGCCGGAACCGAACAGGCCGGTGTCTGATAATCGGAGTTCGGGATTCGGTAAAAACAAAAGCGTTGAACACCGGGAACCGAATTTCTTATCGTTCCGGGGCCCTGTTTTGCCCCGGCTCACCTGGCAGTAACGATGGAAGCGTCAAGCGAAAAAAAAGATGAAAAACGCTGTCAGCTTATAATACGCCTGAGTATCGGTTCGAGATCGGACTTCTTATTATTGGGAATATCTTTCAGTTGCGTCAGCGGTGCCATCTTCGACACCGCGAGGCAGTCACAGCTTCTTTCGCCCGCGACTGCGCCGATCGTGTCGGCGACGATGGATATGGCCTTGCTCACATTCTCCCTGAGTGTTCTGAGTATGTCGTCGATGTTGACGCCCTCGTCCTCCTCGCGCCAGCAGTCGTAATCCGTTACGCAGGCGATAGTCGCATAGCACATCCCAGCCTCGCGGCACAGGTTCATCTCGGGCACATTCGTCATGCCGATAACGTCGACGTCCCAACTGCGATACACGAGCGACTCGGCGCGCGTCGAGAAGTTCGGTCCCTCGATACATATATAGGTGCCGCCGTCGCGGACATCATAACCCTGTCGTTTTCCCGACTCATACAGAAGCCTGCGCATCTCGGGGCACACTGGGTGCGCAAGCGAGATGTGGCCGACGAATCCGTCGGTGTAAAAAGTCTTCCGGCGCGAGCGCGTGTTATCAATAAAATTGTCTGGGAATACGAGAGTGCCCGGCGAGTTTTCTTCCTTCATGCCGCCCACGGCGCTGATGGAAATCACCCGCTCGACACCCAGCGACGCCAGCGCCCATACGTTAGCGCGGAAGTTTATCTCCGACGGTGTGATCGTATGCCCGCGACCGTGACGCGCGAGAAAAGCGGCTTCCACGCCGCCGAGTTTTCCGACCAGAATCTCTTCCGACGGGTCGCCGAACGGAGTTTCTGTTTTTACAGTTTTCGCGTTTTCGATTTCGAGGTTGTACAGTCCGCTTCCACCAATTATCGCTGTTGACGGCATAAAAAGTCTCCCATAATAGTAGTTGACAACATCAAGCTCATTAAGAAAATATTCTCGCTAATCGGCTCAACAGGTGCAATGCACAAAAGAACAAACTTTTGTGCATTGCACACCATTGCTGTTTATCCACTTGAAACATCAGGCGGCGACACCGGCCCCGAACTGCATTATGTCACTGCAACTTCTTCAACAGCCAGGCCATGTTTTTGCCGAGGCTTTCCATCGTCTGCATACCTTCTTCGTCTTTGAGAACATCGCCGGGGTCCTTGCCCATAGCGAGATTCCAGTAGATCGAACCGGGCACTATCATCAGGTTTATAAGGTAAAGCCTGTTTATCTGTGTGAAAACATCTGTTGCACCGTGCCTCCTTGCCACAGCGACCGCCGCGCCGACTTTGTGCTCATAAATGTGACCGTTGGCTTTTCCGACAAGCCCCACCCTGTCAATGAGCGCTTTCGTCTCCGTCGAGACCGAACTGAAGTATGTGGGCGAGCCGATGATCACGCCGTCGGCCCTGTCGAACAGCTCTATAAGTTCATTCATGTCGTCATTCGGGCCGTGGCACTTCCTGTCTTTCTTTTCCATGCACCTGTAGCACGCCCGGCAGCCACCAAGCTTCTTCCCCGCCAGGTTCACCAGCTCCGTCTCGATCCCTTCCGCCTCCAGCACCCCGAGCACTTTCTTCAGACACGCCGCCGTGTTGCCTTCCTTCCTCGCACTTCCGTTAAACGCCACCACTTTCATCTTTACTACCCCCTTTCAATTCTTCACCATGAGCCAATTGCAAAATTATGTTCATAGCGAGGTCGAGCGAAATTGTTCGGAGCAAGGCGGAGGTGTAAAATCCTCGCAGGCGTACTTATAGAGTACGTCGAGGACGATTTTGCACCGACAACGCAGCTATGGACAATAGCAGCCGACCGCAGCAGAATCAGAATTTTGCAATTGGCTCACCATATATAGAATATATTATATTCATCTGCCGCGCCAACGCCAATCGTACACCTGTATCTTCTCACTTCAGCGGTCTGCCCGCCGCGAAAATATTAAGGTAAAACGGCGCGCTGTATTTCAGCTTATCTATCCGAACGCGCCCCCGGCATATTTCCCTGATACGGTCAGCCGTGAAAATCTGCACATGGCCCACAGCGAGCCCGGCGCTGAGTTTTCCGAGGCTGCGGCCCATGCCCAGCTTTCCGGCAACCCGCTTGACAGTTAAAAGAAGCTTTTCATTCGGCACACTGATAAATATGCGCCCGCCCGGTTTTGTGATTCTCACGAGTTCGTCGATACCCTCCCGCGGCTCGGGCAGGTGCTCGAGCACTTCCGCGGCGACACACACGTCAATCAAGTCGTCGGGCAAACCGATTTTCCGCACGTCGCTCTGTACATATTCAATCCGCGCCGCGCCCAACCTGCTCCTCGCGCCGGCAAGCATCGCCTCGTCTATGTCGACACAATACAGCCTCTCGCATTTCGGCAGCAGCATCTCCGCCAGCCGGCCTTCCTCGCAGCCGACATCCGCCACGGCCATGCCGCCCACATCGCCGATAAACTTTATAAACGCCGCGCGCCGATGCGTTTCTTTAAGTCGCACCACCGGGTTTGGGTGCTCATCGAGCAGGCGCATGGGCTGCACTTCGTTGAGCACGCGGTTCCATTCCACTATGTCGAGTTCTTCGCCGTCGCGGAAAAACCTCACGCCGCCGCCCTCGTATCTCTTCACAAAGACGCGGCCTTCTATTTCATATCTCTCTTCACGGGGTCCGTCATTCATGCGGGGGGTCGTCCCTTAGTTCGCGCATCAGCTTTTCGAGCCGCAGGTTCTGCGCCTGAATCCTGTATATCTCTTTGCGCAATTTAAGTATCTGGAGCGCGATGAAACCGACAGTCAGCACCTGTATGCCAACAAGTACAAGCAACACCATCAGCGTCATAAGCGGCCGTTCGGGGTTGAGAGTGCCTGAATAGCGCATGAACACTATGGCCGCTCCCACGACAATTCCAAGCAGCAGCATCAAAGCGCCGAGCCCGCCGAAGACTATCATCGGCCTCTCGAAAAACGTAAACACAAGATGTGTCAGAGAAGTGGCTTTCAGCTTGAATTTCGATTTGCCGCCCGTGCGACCGCGCAGGTGCGCCGGGACCTCCAGCACACGGTAGCCCAGCGACAACACTTTCGACAGTATCTCAAGGTGTATCTCCTTGCCTTCCGACTCCAGTTCGAGCGACTCGAGCACATGTCGCCTGTAACCGCGCAGGATGCAGGTTATCGTATGCACCTTACCGTCCATAGCAAAGCTCAGCACGCGGTTGCCGAGCCTGCTGGCCGCGTGGCGCATAAACGGCACATCCTTCACTGTTCCGCCGGGCATATAGGCCGAGCCGAGCACGACGTCGACGTCCTGGTTCTCTCGGAAAGCATCGTATATTTTAAGTATGTGATCGGGGCTGTAGCTGAGATCGAAGTCGGTGGTGATTATGATTTCGCCGCGCGCCGCGTCGAACCCGGTGCGCATAGCCCTGCCGCGCCCGCGATTGCGCTCGTAAGACAACACCCGCAGCCACGGCACACGTTCCGCGGCGGCGCGCGCGACAGCAAGTGTGTCGTCGTCGCTCCCGTCGTCGACCAGTATCAATTCCCAGCCGCCACGGAAACCAGCCATCGTTTCGCCGATCAGCGACAAAGTCCTGTCCACGTTGTCCCGCTCATTGTACATCGGGATAACAATACTAAGGTCGATCATGTTGTCTGTCTCAGTTCCCATCCGCTGGTTCTTTATATACTTTCGATCTTTTATTTGTTATAATAGTTTAACCCCCTGCGGCATACACAGGCAACGAGCCAGAACAAAAAATGGCATGGGCGCACTGTTGCAATATTACCGCCGATCAGCATAAAATAACAGAATGAAACTTAAATATTATATAATTATTTCATTTATCGTTTTCGTCTTTTCCGGCAACGCCCGCGCGTGGCAGCAGGATTACCACTGGATCGAACCCGAGTTGCTATACGAGATCAGCAGTTTTCCGTCCAGCGGTTTTTTCAGCGCGATACACTCGATCAGCATCAATCCGGCGGACAACATATTATACGTACTCCACAACACACCGGCGGTGTTAAGCCGCTACTACGCGGCGACCGGCGAGCCGATCGACCAGATCAGAATATCCCAGCGTGTCGAGGCACCGGCAGGCGTGTCGCTTTTCGACAACACTATTTTTATCATCTCGCAACGCTCGCTGAAGAATCTCACCCCGACCGGCAGCCTGCGCTCGCCATGGACAAACACCCTCGGAAAACGTGATGTCAAAGTCGATCTCGCCACCGCCTATTTCGATCAGACACTCTGGTTGATCGATACCGAACAGGGCATCATCTACTCGTTGAACTCCGCAGCAAAAAAACTCACACAACTGTATCCGAAAAGCAAGTCCCGCAAAGGCAAAAAACCGGCGTTGAACATCATCGACGCCACAACAGCGTTCCCGAATGTCCTGCTTGTGCTCGACGGCAAAAGCAGCATGGTTTACAAATTTATGGCAAACGGCAAAATGGCCGACTCGTTTTCAATGAAAGCCGCGTTCGCAACAGAAGACCATCCCAATATTGTTTCCATCGCCACTGATCAGAAACATAATATCTGGGCACTGAACAAAGATGAAAACACACTGGACGTTTTCGATTCGTTCGGAGAGCTGACAGCGCGTGTGAAAGACACAGGAGAGTTCGGGTTCAGGTTCCTTTCGCCGAGCAGGATCAGGATCGACGACGACGACCGGCTGTACGTCGTCGACGACGGCAGCAGGTCCATTAAAGTATTTGACATCTCAGACATAACAACAAATTGATTTTACATTCAGCGTCTTACAACTGAAATTCCACGCAGTGCATTTTTGTTATCTGCTGAACTTGTGCGAATACAGATATTTCGTAAGAGCCAGTTGCAAAATTATGTTCGAAGCGAGGTCGAGCGAAATTGGACTAAAGCAAAGCGGAGGTGCAAAATCCCCGCAGGCGTACTTGTAGAGTACGTCGAGGAAGATTTTGTGCCGACAATGCAGCTGTTGACAATTGCAGCCAACCGCAGCCGAATCAGAATTTTGCAATTGGCTCGT
>JAJRTR010000158.1 GCA_024278215.1 bacterium | reverse complement strand
TATCGCTCACCGGTGATATGTCTCCGAGAAAAGACCTTCCTCCGATTATTTCCTCGTATGTCAATGTGGTTCTTGTTTCCGCACTCTCCTTGACAAACGATACCATGCGTTCTGCCGCCGACTCCGGTAAAACTTCTATCAGCATCTTTTCTTCAACATTTTTTATTTCTTTTTTAAAAATATTTGCGAATGCCCTGTTGCACATAATTATATTGCCGGACAGATCAAGCAGAAATATCGGCATATTCGCCCCGTTGATAATCAAATCGAGCGAATCGTTCAGGCTCTCCGCGTAATCAAGCCTGGTTTTCAGCCTGTTGATTTCAGAGTCGTTTGTCACCATATAATTACTCACCTGCCCGATTCTGCATTCATTGCGAAACACTGGATTAAAATAATCATAACATATTTTTCATTATATTATTAACAAACTTGTGCTTTTTGCAGATAGAATCGAATTTTGTGAGTTTGCAACATTTTAGCCAAGTGAAGAATTCCCTGGGGACACAATTCGGAATTAAAGGCAACACAGTTTACTTAATGCTATTTACGACAGGCGAAACACCTGTCGTACCCTGCCGCGATGTTGTGAGATACAGAGTAGCACAGGCGTCCCGCCTGGGGACCTGGCATGACCTTAAGTAAACAGTGATTGGAATTAAAGGACAAATTCCAGTCATGTACCCGGAATTGGGTGTGCGACACAAAAGTGGGTTTTTGACCCACAGCTATCCCGGATTTCTCACAAAGAAATCCGGAAATATGTGGGCTATGGACAATTGCAGCCGACCGCAGCCGAATCAGAATTTTGCAGTTGGCTCTTACACCTTTTCATCGTTGACACGACACTACCACAGGACTACCCACTCAAAACCCGGATGCGTCGAATCTATATCTTTAGTCCTGTCTTATGTGAATCTCACGAATTCAGTTACTACTCGGTAACGGGAACTCTTTCGCGTAGCGTTTTTTCGAGCCGCTGCTGGCAGATAATATTCGTCATGTCGCCACGTGTGCGCTCGATCACGCCTCGCATCTGGTCTTGCTTGCGCCTCAGGGGCAACACTGCGTCCGTGTGATCAAACCTTACGATTATGCCCATAAGATCGTCCATAAGGTTCATAAAAGTTTTTGCTTCTTCGATCCTGTCATCTCGAAGCAGGTTAAGAGTGTTACGCCGCATTTCTCCGATTGTATCGGCCAGACCGAGAAGATATGCGCGTTCGTTCGTGCCGATCTCTTCCTGGGTGGGAGGCACTTCGCCCAGCAGGAATGCGAGCGTGAAGGCGGCCTCGGCATGTTCCTGGAGCGCTTCTTCCACAAAGCCGAACCTCTGCTGCTTTTTCACGAGCTGCCGCGCGTATATCTTTCCGTCTTCTATCTGTTTTCTCGCCAGATCGTATTTTTTGTTATGCGCGTCCCTGACCGATTTGACCGACATCCGGCGCAATTCGCGCGCGATCTTGTAGCATTCTTCCCTGTCCTTATCTATTGCGTCGAAATGATCCTTCAGTCTCTCGGCTTCTTTGAACAGTTTATCCAGATCCATGTCTCACCCTGTATTTCAGTTGTATCCTGAAACCTTTCTTTTCTATAATATCCTTTTGTCGTTGTTATCTTATCACATTATTCGCAATTTGTTCATGATATGCATTATAATAGGCAACAGACCGCGCCGTTCACGTGGTGCATTGGGCATAATACTTTAACGGTACTATCTGAAAATCCTGGAACGCAAAAACATCAGTTTTTGCAAAATGCGACTTCTTCATAGTTGCAACGACACAGTCGTTGCATTCCAGGAATTTCGGATGTACCGTTGCGAACAGTCACCTGTGAACGGATACCGAGAACTTTTGAAACATCACAATATTGATTCGTGTGCAATAAGTCGAAGATGACAATTGTCAATTAATAATGATCGACTATAACGAACGTGCATTCAGTATTTTAAAGCATCTTGACCGACTTTGACAAAAACATTGTTTTGGAAAATGATTTATTACACACGAATCAAATATGCGGGAGAAAGCATTTTCGGACTTCTTTTCATCGTTACCGCGACAATAGCCGGGTGAAGAATTCTCCGGCGGCTGGTCCGGCTACACTTCTACTCCGAACAAGCCCTTAACGCTGTAGCCGAACACAACTGAAATGGCAAAATAAATGATTAACCAGTGAACAGTGCGATTGCCGATCTTCATTTCTCTTGCCGGATATTTTATCTCGATCAGTTTCAGGCCTGAATCGCCGCGCAGCGTTTTTGAACCGGGGTTCAGCAACCTGTTCCAGAAGCCGCCGTTCGTACGCGTGCCGACAATACGCGGCACTCCGCCGCCGGAAACAATAGATAGCTTTTGCGCCGACCCTTTTGCCGAAATGGAGATGTCTCCCCTGCCCTCGCCCGTGATCTTCAGTCCCCACAGTACTTCCCCGGTCGAAGGTATCCTCACAGGCCTGACATTTACCCTTACAAAATCCGGCACGTCAATTTTCAGTTTCTCAAGATTTTCCCTGCTTCCTTTCGCCGTCTCAACTCTCAACACTGTTTCATCACCCGCTGTGAATGGCCGGCTGCCGTACCTCATGTCCATCTGGACCAGCATCAGCACAACAGGAACAAGCATAAACAGAAACGGGACCATCGTATAGCGCAGATATATGAAATTATCCTTCATAATGCGACCGAGCGAACCGATAACAATCACGGGATCGTCCTGAAAGAGACGTATCTCGAGGAAATGCCCGCGTATTCGTTCCTTCGTTTTTCCTATCGCCGCCTGATTCGATGTGAACCTGAACACAATAAGCAGAATAATTCCTGTAACGAGTGAAATAAAGGACAGTCCGATCCATGGTGAAACTTCCTGAAACAGGTTGAAGTAAAGATCGAACAGCGAGGTTATTGCAAGATTTAATGAATCCATAATATTCGTCTACTTACGAAATGTAGCCGAGCCCCTTCAGGCGTTCCTGCATCTCGTTTTCATTAGCCGCGCCTTCCAGTTTTTCAAGTTCCTTCTCGAGCAGATGTGTGATGAATTCGCTCACGGAAGAGTAGCCTGCTGTTTCCGCGACTTTTTCCGCTCTCGCGAGCAGGTCCCTGTCCAGTTTGAGTTTTGATCCGAACATAAAACGCCCCCATGATTATCTGTGATACGCCGTGCCTTCAGCGGTAGCGATCAGGATGCCCTCTTCCGTCTTTACCGTCAGCCGCCACAGGCTCACTTTGCGGTGGATACTGACCGGCTCAGCTTCGGAAATCAATGTCGTGCCGACTTGCGCGCCCGCGTGGTAGTGCATAGTCACAGTAAGCGCCATCGCGGCCTCGCCCCGTGAATTACATGCCACAGCAAACGCCTGGTCCGCCGCTCCGTATACTATCGCTCCGTGCGCCCTGCCTACCGAATTGCAATATTCGGGCTTCACAGTCAACTTCATTTTCGCATAAGAATCGCATATTTCTACAGCTTCGATTCCAAGAAATTGCGCGTAAGGGTCCTTCGCCACTATTTCCCTTGCGTATTTCAGGCTGCCCGGTTCATATTCCATAAGTCTCTCTCCAATCACTCCCGATTATCCCTTTTGCCGGTATCGACACGGCGCTACTTTTCCCCGAAAGGCTCGATTTCATTGCGTGGCGGTTTTTTCTCCCCCACAAAGATATTGTGTCCGATCATATCCGGATTCTTCTCCACTCCGAACTCATTAAGAATAGTTACAGGGAGGTCGTAAAGCGAAGGGCGTTCATATTTAATTTTTCTGTTGCTGAGTACGATCCCCGGCACATGTGCCGGGTCTATACAATGGTCGCCGGTCCACTTCTGTTTGTTGTCGGACAACAGCTCGCGCGGCACCCTGCCTATAGCTGTTTCCCAGGATGCGCGGTAGCCGCGGTTGTATCCTATAATCAAGTCCGGTGCATCTTTCACGTATTTTCCACTATATATTTCATCAGCAACATATACATGCGTAATCACCTGTTTGCCGGTCAGGGGGTCGCGCACCTGCAACAGCCCATCTCTTATCTTTTCGAGCAACCGCTTTTTCGCGTCACCGACAGGCACTATCCCTTCACCTTCGCGTCCCATCTGGTTGATATACAGCGCGTTAAAACCGAGCGCGTAAGCGCTTGTGCGCGACCAGTCGACATTCGCGAGGAAATCCTGATCGCCCTGCGAAAACTCGTCGATCAGCGCAAGGTATCCGTTTTCTTTAAGCCACGTATTAAGGTTGAATCCACGCGCGAAGGAGGCGAACCCGTGGTCGGACATCACTATGATCGTATCGCCTGGATCGAGTTTTTCCATGGCGATGCCCAACATGCGGTCCATATTCTGATATATTTTAAATATTGTATCACGCGCTTCTTCCGTGCGTAGTCCGTATCCCGGATGGCTCTTATCCATCGCGCTCCAGAACATGTGCGAGCCGAGGTCGGTGTTCGAGAAATAAAAGAAAAGAAGCCCGGAACGGAAACGGTTCAATTCGTAATGGAACATTTTTTCGATGTGGTCGTGAAATATTTTTGTCTGCTCGAGATATTCCATGTCGGTGAAAACGCCGTGATCGAGCGCTTTAGTGTCTTCGGGCATACCCTGTGTATAGTAGAGTCCGGTCTCGCGGGCGAGTTCCGCCGCGTACTCCGGCGGGTTGCTGATAGGCATCGCAGGCTTTACCGGATCGATATTCACAGGCGATATATAAATCTTAAGATAAGGATGCACGCTTTTGAGATAAACAAGGCATATACCGGAAACGGATGAAAGGTGGGGAATCATCTCGAATTCGACCCGCACCCAGTCGCTCCACTGCCCCTCTTCGAGCACAAGCGTGTCGCCGCCGATCTTTATCTCGGCGGAAGGATTTGTCGAATCCTTCCACACATTTATTTCTATCTTCGTCGTCGGCCTGTCTTTCAACATCGTATTCGGCGGCCCCGTAAGGAAAAAAGTATATTTCCCATCGGCTCCGGGCGTTATCTGTGTGATCGTTCCGCCCGTGATCTCATCCGCGTCCGGCGCGGGCGGTTCCTCGGTATAGTATGAAAACGAGCCGTATCCGCCGAGCAGGTCGGGCGTTCCCATCCCCGCAATAGACCTGCCTGCGGGCACCGGCGGGAAATTCGACGGAATCCTGAATATCGTCGCTGGAATATTTCTCGCGACAAGCAATTCCCAGAAGGCCGTCCCCCTCCTCAACAGCTTGACATCACCCTTTCCCAGAGGAATCACATAATTGCCAAGTTTCAGAGTGCGGGCCGGGTTCTCGGCGCGTGACATGGAAAGGTAAGGCTGATAATTCTCCGGGTTCCTGTGGATGAAATCGAATATCGCGTGTCCGCCGGGATTCTTGCCGGTAATGAAATTCGACCACGCCACCGGGCTCTGCGGCGGGGTGCTCGTGGCGAGTGTGCGTATTCCGTTGACCGCAATCAACTTATCGAAGTTCGGAAAATCGCTTCTGTTCATAAAATTAGCCAGCAGTCTCGGGTCCATTCCGTCGAAGCCCAGCACCAGCACTTTGTGATCGGTTTTTTTCCAGCCGTTGCCGCGCCCGCACGACACTGCGACGCAGCCGCTGACTGCAATCAGAACAAATACAAAGAAATGTTTGAAAGTTATTTTTTTCATAACAAAAACTTCAGACCTTCAGCACCGGCCTGCCTTCCATATTGGATGGCGGCTTAACGTTGAAAAGAGAAAGAATGCTGGGAGCAATGTCGATAATTCGCGGCGCGGCACCTCCGTTCAGCTTCAAATTTGTAAACAACACGCCCGGCACAAGCGATGGTTCGATGCAGTGGTCGCCGCTCCAACTCTTATTATTATCCTCAAACACATTCGCTCCGATGCGGCCGATTGCGCAATCCCACGAATTCCGGTATCCGATATTATAGCCGACAAACAATTCGGGCGCGTTGCCGAGATATGGACCGTTCATAACCTCGTCGGCGATATGCACCTTCGCAATCGCAGTCTCGCCGCGTTCCTCGTCCGCAAGGCACTCGAGTTTCGACGCGATCTCCCGTTTCAGCGCGTCGACTTCAGATTTTTCGACGATACCCCGCCCTTCCCTGCCCTTCAGGTTGATGAATATCCCCGACAGCCCCAGCGCGTAAGCTTTCGTCCGCGACCAATCGACATCCTTGAGAAACTTCTCGCCCTTCGCGTCCGGCCTGCGCGCGAGATAGCCCTCGTGCTCGAGCCACGCGTTGAGGTCCACACCGCGCCGAAACGCCTTGAACCCGTGGTCGGACATAACTATCAGCGCGTCCTTCGGACCGAGTTGTTTTCGTGTGCGTCCGAGCAGGTCGTCCATTCGCCGGTAAAGGTCCCTGATAGTTCCCACGTATGTGTCATAATTGTCCAGCGGCTGGTGTTCGCATTTCTCATGGTAGCGCCAGAACATGTGCTGTATCCTGTCTGTCGTGTCGAACACACATGCCACGGTTCCCTGCCTCACACGTTTCAGCGACAGGAAAAACATCTTCTCGCGTTCCTCGTGATTCAAATAAGCCTGTTCGAGGAAGGCCTCCTCGTCGAGAACACGCTCATTGAGCGCCCAGGTATCTTCCGCAAGCCCGAGAGTTGCATAAGGCCCCTGGGCTTTCGCCAGATACATCGAGAAAATGTATGGGTGAGAAATCGGGAGCGCAGGCTGGTTCGGATCAATATTTATCGGGCTCATGTAAAGATTCACTTCCGGCTCGATTGACATGAGACAGAACCGGCAGATTCCCGTAATAGTGATACCGGGCCCGGCTTTAAACGGGATCGTCACCCATCCCGTATGTTTGCCGAGTTCGGCAACGGTTGTCTTTCCGCCTATCGTAATCTCCGCAACGCCCGCCTTCCGGTCGATGAAAACAACAAGCGGGACATTCATCGGACCGCCGTTCTGCTTCAGCGAGTTCGACGGTCCCTTTATATCTGCTTTAAATCCCTGGTTGACGATGTTTACAATAACTGTCCTGCCGCCTTCGTATATCTCGCCCGCGTTCTTCATACTCGTAAAAAGAGTGAACTCGCCCTGTGTGCCGAGCAGATCCGGCACACACATGGCCGAAAGCAGATGCCCCCCGAAAGGCTCGGCAGGGAAAGTAATCGGCACCCTGAGAATTGAAGAAAAGATACCGTGATCGGAAAGAATATTCCAGAAAGGGCGGCCTTTGCGCATAAGCCTGACAACCGGTTTGCCGAGCGGAATATTGAAACCGCCGAGTTTGAGCGATTTCGATGGAGGACGCACCTCGGAAGACGACAGCGCAGGGAAATAGCTTTTTCTGTCGGGAGTGAGAAAATCATATATATTGTGGCGTGCGGCGGTCACACCGGTCATAAAAGACGACCATGCGACAGGCGACATGGCGGGAAGCGTCGTTTCAAGCGGTGAGAATGCGCCCTCGGAAGCAAGCCTGCTGAAATTGGGCAGTTCGCCAGCGTCCATCATCTCGCCCGCGAGTCCCGGGTCCATCCCGTCGAGGCCGAGAACCACCACACGATCAAACCTGCCTTTTTTCACACCTCGCCGCCTGATAGCCCTGTAAAGCAACCTCAACGGAGCTGTCAGTAAAACAAGTATTGCAACGACGATGCTCGCGAAAAGCACAAAAAACGATGTGATAAACGCAAAGCCCGCGCCTGGACCGATATATGCCGAT
This sequence comes from bacterium, assembly GCA_024278215.1. Classification (GTDB taxonomy): domain Bacteria; phylum UBP15; class UBA6099; order UBA6099; family JAJRTR01; genus JAJRTR01. The sequence goes on along the minus strand of JAJRTR010000158.1, from coordinate 150 downwards.
GCAACATCGGAAACGCAAAATATCAGTAATATCGTAATTACAGTTATTATGGATAATTTATTTTTCATAAGTCCCGGCAACTCTGATGAACACCTGAAAAACAGCCATTCATATATGATTTCAGTACAATTCAATGTCAGTAGAGCCAAT
>JAJRTR010000157.1 GCA_024278215.1 bacterium | reverse complement strand
TAAGACCGCTTCACAATGCTTCTGGGAATCAAGCGACGGAAAGTCGAGTCTTCTTTTTTTCCGAATGCGGCCCTGTGGCCGCTGAGTTTCACGGACGCCACAGGATGTTCCATAATAAAGTTGGCGAGTTTTTCTTCGAGAGCATCAAAACCTTCGCCCGCGGCCGATGTTATGCCCACGGCGACACCTGATCTTTTGGGGTATATCCATGCGCGGCCCGCCGTCGTTATTTTCGAATCGAGATAGGACTCGACCGCCAGACCGATTTGTTCGTCGACTTTGACTTCCGGAAGTTTCAGTTCCATCATCACAACTTCGAAAAAAGAATCATGTTCGATACTGAAGTCTTCTCGCAACTGCCTGGTGCCGACTCCGAAAGCGCCCACAACAGCACGGGCGGTATAACTGACGGTTTTTCCGTCTCTTCGTGCCGTGACACGTACTTTGTCCTCTTCGAAAACCACATTTTGCGCGGAAGTTTCAAACAATAATTCCGCGCCCGCTTTTTCGGCGAGTTCATGCAGATACGCATCATAATCGGCCCTGAAAACAATAGCCGCCATGTCGTCATAAGCAGTAATAGTGAAGGTGCTGAGGCCCGCAGTACAGAAGAAGCCGGAGTTTATTTTTCTTTCGATGAAGTCTTCCCTCATCGGCGTTACCGTATTATTCCTTGGAGGTATACCACCGGCGCAGGGTTTGTATTCACCGGGAGTGCCCGCATCAAGCACCAGTACACTGTGCCCCATGGCGGCGAGTTCGCGTGCGCAGACACTTCCACCCGGTCCGCCGCCGATAACAATGACGTCTCTCATCCGTCACTCCTCCGAAGAATATTTATTTTCAGTAACCGTTCACAGTATTGGAAAATGGGAATTTATTTATTGCTCACAAAACAGGAATTCGATCTCCTTTTGCACATCCAGTGAACAGCACCTTTTTTATATAATAACTCATTAGTATCTAAAATGGAAAAACAAAGACCAAAATGGGTTCCGTGTTCGCGGGAATAACGGAATTAAATGTTTTCGCCCATAATTATCTCGAATCACCTGCACTCAGGAATGGAAATATGCTGTAAACAGGTACGTACCAGTAATCCTGCGAAATATAGTACGATGGGTAAACAGACTCTAGAAAGTAAGCATCCTCTAAAATCCTGATCGGAGTCAGCCGGATGTCGAGCGCCTCGACCTTCTTCACAATCTTCTCGGAATCTGCGCTGTAGACAACCACCTTGCACATTCCATCCTTATCCGCTGGGCCGATATACCTGAAAAGATTACTGAGACCCGGCTCATTCAGCGTTGTAAAGAACATTCCAACGGGCATGTCCAGGTCTCTGTCGCAACCGATCTCGAGGTATTCCATATCATCTTCGGCAATGATCGATATGTCGTCGAGAATACTGTAGTCTTCTTTCGTCAGGATTGTATACGGGCCGGGTTCGGAAAGGAAATTCGCGGGCAGCTGCGCCTCCGCCCGAAGGTAATAGTCTACAGCCGAATCATTATCTTCGGAAACGTACATGGCAATAGCATAGAGCCACTGAAAATACGGCAAACCGGAATAGAGATCACGCACCGCATCCAGCAACTCTATGATTTTTTCATTCGCAGTCCCGCTTTTTCGCAGTGCGTTTATCCGTAGCAGATCGGCATAGCCGCCGCCCCTGTCAAAGGCATCGTCAAGACATGCTTTGCCTGCCGCATCGGCGTAGTACCCGGCAGCCGCTCTGTAATCGCCCTGCAATTCTGCCGCGTAGCCTCTCTTGAAGGATACGATTCCACATTTATCGCACTGAGTTTCTGTTTTTGCGAGCAGGCTGTCGGCCATGTCCATATTGTCTTCAATATGCCCGATAAAAACATCCGCGGCTCTCTGGCGCAGGCAGTAATTGAGGGAGACCGACCAGTAATCTTCGTCCTCGAACATTTTGTAGGCTGTCTCCAGACCATCCAACTTGATAGTAGAAAAAAATAACAGCATAAAGGAATCGCCGTCCGTAGGCGGGCCGGAAGCATCAGGACCGGAAAAACGATAGGCATATTTTTCGGCGGTTTCATAATCACCTGTTTCGTATGCGACTTCTCCGGCAAAAGTTATCAGCTTTTCATTTTCCGGATCGAGAGCAGTGCCTTCGGCAATCAGTTTGCCTGCCTCGTCGTTCATGCCTAGTTCAGCCCTGGCGCGTGCACACCAGATATATGCAAACGCATTTTCCGGCTCATCAGCGATAATGCTTTGTAACAGTCCGACTGCCTCAGTGTGGCGGCCTGTATAAATATAGGCTATTGCGAGTTGCATCTTTGCGTCGGGGTCGTCGCCGCCCCGTGCTATGTATTCTTCAAGAAAGTCTACAGCTCCACGGAAGTTTTTTTCAGTGAAAAACTTATTCGCCGGCCCGCTGCCTGTAACAGAACTTTCTTGCGCATAAATATATGCGCTGAACACAATCATCAGAAAACTGATCGCGCCTGTTGTTACGATAACTCTTCTTATATCGATTTTTCTTCTTTCATTAATGTTCGGCATCCCGTCTTCAATCCTTTGAAATGTTTCCATCAGAGCCAATTGCAAAATTGTGTTCGGTACAATAAAGCAATAACCTGCGTGATCGAATGGTGTTATTAAGAGACGCAGACTAAGAATATCCAGTCTGTGCTTCATATTTATGCAACACGCACAGCTCAGTATCCTATTTTAATTATTGTCGTCTGAAATCTCAAAAGCAATATTGATTCGCGTGTAATAAAGCCGAAGACGACAAATGTCAACCAACAATGATAAACTATAACAAACGTGCGTTCAGCATTTTAAAGCATCTTGACCGAATTTGACAAAAATATTGTTTTTGAAAATGACTTTTTACACACGAATCAATATTGAACCTGGATTAATTGTATTATTTGTCCAAATTGAATGTAAGTACAATTCAGGCGGCCTTTCCGTAGAGTTTTTCATGCTGATGTCGGATATGGAACTGCATGAAGCCGTACCAATCGAAGTTTTGTTCGCGCTTCCGGGTTTTGAGTGGGTAGCCACAAGATGTTGTGGTGCAAGTCCGAGCGCATGATAATTCCTTTCATTGAGCTATTTCCGGATAAAGATTGATTCGTGTGTAATTAGTCATTTTTAATACAGCCGTTGTTGTTAAAGTCGGTGGAAATGCACAAAAACGCTCTTTGCGAGTTCGCTATTGTTGTTTATTGACTGTTGACAAATGTCATCCGTGACTTTTTACACACAAATCAAGATTGAGACCGCCGCAGTGGAAGTAGATAGCAATTTTGTAGTGGTCTCTGTTGCGGTAACCACAGGCTGTTTTCTTAATCTTTTCTATCTTGCTGTTGATGCTTTCGCCGAGGGCATTGGTCACG
>JAJRTR010000156.1 GCA_024278215.1 bacterium | reverse complement strand
TCGATCAATCCTTTCCTGAGTTTCTCCATTCTGTCCGGGTCGGGCGCTTCGAGATTGAGCCGCAGAAGCGGTTCGGTGTCGCTCGCCCTGACGTTGAACCACCAGTCGTCGAAGTCTATACTGAGACCGTCGAGATGCGTGACGCTGCCTTCGGTGCCGAACTTCTCTTCCAATCTCTTCAACACGGTGTCTTTGTCGTCGACCTCGAAGTTTATCTCACCGGAATGCGAGTAGCGGAGCGCCGACCCGGCGAGTTCGCTCAGTTTCCTGCCGCTTTCGGCCATCATGTTGATTACGCTGATCATGGCTATTGCGGAACTTTCGGTAAAAAAGTGTTCCTTGAAATAGAAATGGCCGGAAAGTTCGGAAGCGAACAGTGCGTCGTTTTCGCGCATCTGCTGTTTGATAAAAGCGTGGCCGACGCGGCATTTAATTGCTTTGCCGCCGTTGCTTTCGATGTCTTCGGCGGCGGCGCGCGTCGAGCGCAGATCATAAAGCACTGCTGCGCCCCTGTGTTCCTTCAGGAGTTCGCGTGCAATGATATCGCCCATAATATCGGCACGGACGGTACGGCCTGTTTCGTCGATGAACATGCACCTGTCGGCATCGCCGTCGAGAGCGACGCCGAGGTCGGCGCCTGTGTCTGTGACTTTCCCCCTCAGGTCGTCGAGATTCGACTCTATGAGCGGATTCGCCTCGTGGTTCGGGAAAGTTCCGTCGGGTTCCATGTAAAGCGGGTCGAAGTCGTGATCGAGCCGCTCGATTATGTGCGGAAATGTGAGTGTGCCTGCTCCGTTTGCGCCGTCGATAACAATCCTGAGCCTTTTGCTGCCGGGCGCGGGTCGTGCGAACGATACGGAATAATTCACAAAATCGTCGAGGACATCAAGTTTTTTGATAATGCCCTTTGACTCCGGCTGCGCGAAATCGCCTTTGGCGCAGATTCGCTCGATATCCTTGATACCCGTCGCCCCGCTGATGGGAACGGCGTTTTCGCGGCAGAGTTTGAAACCGTTGTACTGGGGCGGATTGTGCGATGCTGTAATGTTTATGGCGGCGGGATGCCCCTGTGCGGCAAAGTATAGCATGGGCGTGTCGCATCTGCCTATGTCGATCACGTCCGCGCCCTGATCGGTGATGCCGCGCGCGAGCGCCTCGAACATCATATCGCCCGTCGTTCGCACGTCACGGCCCACAACCACCCTGTCGCATTCGAGAAATGACACGAACGAGCGCCCGATTTTATATGCCAGTTCCTCGTCCAGCTGATCCGGAACAATACCCCTGATGTCATAAGCCTTGAATATGCTCATTGAGCCTCCCCGCCGACCGCGTCGGCTGTGAATTTTGTGCTTTGTTTATTCCTGAGACAGATAACAAACAGGAAATGTTCGTCATATGAGCCTATTGTAAAATTATGATTCTGCTGTGGTCGGCTGCTATTGTCCATAGCTGCTGCGTTGTCGGCGCAAAATCGTCCTCGACGTACTCTAAAAGTACGCCTGCGAGGATTGTACACCTCCGCCTTGCTCTGAACAATTTCGCTCGACCTCGCTACGAACATAATTTTGCAATTGGCTCATAAATGGAAGATTATCAGAGCACATATTTATTGTCAACGTGCATCGTGCGCACAACGTTTTCTCCTGCATTGTCGAAATACGCGGTTAGTGTTGTTTTTCATTGGATAACTATAGACTATGTATGTTATGATATTTTTAACATGTTTTTTATAATCGAATACCGGAGAATGACCGACATGAAAAGATTCAGTATGCACCTTTTGTTTATTGTACTATTTTTATGTTCAGCAGGCCGCTCATATTCACTCGTGCCGAAAGTGATCGACACGGAAGGCAAGCTTGAGGTTGTGGCGACCGAAGGTCCGGCGAAACTTATGGAGATGCAGACGCCTGAAGGAAAGTTTCGTGTTGTGCTGCTCGAGGGCACACACCGCGAGATGGGCCGCCAGTATGGGAAACTACTCGCGCCGGTTCTCTCCGAATCACTGACGGTTTTTCGCAATCTCATCGACAGGAAGGTATACGACTTCGGTTCGTCTTATGAAGTCGTCATGCCTGTGCTCCACAAAAAGATGAATCCGCACATACCGCCGCGATTCGGGGAAGAGATAAAGGGAATAGTCGAGGGGGCGAAAGAAGCGGGTGTGGAAATTGATGAACAACTGCTCTATTCGGGCATATATATGTCGAATATTTCAGATGCCTACGACCTGAGCGTAATGCTGCCGCGCGGCGGCAGAGGCGGGGCTTATGTTCCGAAAGACCATATCCCGTCGTGCAGTTTTTTCGCGGCATGGGGCTCACGCGCGGAAGACGGCAAACTTTATGCGAGCAGGGACCTGGACTGGCATAAAATGACCGGCATTTCGGACTATAAAATCGTGACTGTTTATGCGCCTGTGGGCAGAAACGGTAAAAAACTTAACGGCTATATGACGGTAGGCGCGGCAGGGCTTCCCGGTGCGCTTGCGGGCATGAATGAGAAAGGTATAGCAGTGGCGGAAGTCGGCGCTGTGAATTCCGAGGAAACGCTCGATGGCACACCATGGACTATCATGCTGCGGGATATCCTCGAACGGTCTTCCGATCTTGACGAGGCTGTGAGAATAATGAAGAAAACCAGGAAGACGCTCGGCTATAATTTCATGATTGCGGACGGAGACGCGGACAGGTATGGAAGCAAAAACTGGTCACCCGGCGCGGTTGCTGTCGAGACCGATGCCGAACACACGATCGTTTTTAAAGCCGGCGACCCGAGGGAAAAAGGCGCCAAGGCTGTGGACAAGAACGGCAAAGTAATTTTGAAGGACGGCAAACCGATCTTCTATGGGCTTTCTCTCGACGACGCTGTTTTTCGCGCGGATGCCGCAATCGCAAAAGATATAAGGAAAACACAGAGTGCCGATAACGGCCCGATACGGTATAACAGCGACGGCGACCCGACAGATACCTCGGCTTATAAGGAACGGTACGAACTCCAGTACAGGATACTTAATGGTTTTGAAAAAGGACTCGAGGTGCGGCGACCGGATAACGGCGAGATCGTCCTTGAAGGCGGCTCGCCGAGGAAAATTGGA
>JAJRTR010000155.1 GCA_024278215.1 bacterium | reverse complement strand
GTGGATTGTGACCCCAGAACATAATGCATTTCGGCGGCACATCACCGTAGTAATCACCTACCACAAAACCACCATACATTAGATAACTGACCGAAATTCTCGGGATAAAGCATTGGGCCAGGCCCGGTTCATACCAGTTCGGTGTCCCCAGGGCATTGGCAAACCGTACCGTATGCAGATAATGATGGCGTCCTGTCCCCTGCCCCAGCGCGATCGCTTCGCTGCCGGATTCGTCCGTGCGGATGCGGTGCACATCGTGGAGATCGAGTACGAATATTTTTCCGTCGCCGATATTGCCGGTTCGCGCGCCCCGTTTGATCGCGTCGATGGTCGCGTCGACGTATTTCTCGTTGACCGCTATCTCTATCTTGACTTTTCGCAGCAAATGTTTCATTTCCCTCTGGCCGCGATAAACCGGTGTTATGCCGCCCTGCCGGCCGCAGCCGATCACCTCGCTGACTGTCATAAGATAGACGGCGCGATCCTTGAGTTCCTTCTGCACATCTTCAAGCCTGTTCGGCTGTATGATTGCTACTATGTATTTCATCTTCTGCTGTCCTCTCCATTCAGTCTATCAGCGTGTATCCACGCTCGTGGTGCTGTGTCAGGTCGAGCCCCATGCTCTCTTCCTCATGTTTGACCCTGAGACCTACCGTCATATCGACAAGTTTCAGTATTATGAGCGTTGCGATTGCTGTGTAGCCGATTGTAACGATGCAGGCTTTGATCTGTATCAGGAACTGAGCCGCGTTGCCGAAGAAAAGACCGTTTCCGGCACCGGGATTTATCAATGTGGAAGCGAACAGGCCGGTTGCCAGCGCGCCCCAGAGGCCACCGATGCCGTGTACCCCGAAGGCGTCGAGTGAATCGTCGAAACCGAGTTTCCCTTTTATGACGACTGCCACCAGGTAGCAGAAGATGCCTGCGCCGATACCGATGAGGATAGCCGACATGGGCCCGACAAAACCGGCTGCCGGGGTTATCGCCACAAGCCCCGCAACGGCACCTGTGGCCAGGCCGAGTATTGTAGGCTTGCCCTGTATGAACCATTCGACGATGCCCCATGTCAGAGCCGCCGCCGCCGCCGCGGTATTCGTCGTTATGAACGCGGCGACCGCGATACCGTCCGCGGCGAGCGCGCTACCCGCGTTGAACCCGAACCACCCGAACCACAGTATGCCCGCGCCCAGTATTGTGAATGGGAGATTATGCGGCGCGATGGCACGTTTGGGATAGCCGCTTCTCTTGCCGAGCACAAGTGCGCACACAAGAGCCGCAACGCCTGCCGTGATGTGGACGACTGTGCCGCCCGCGAAGTCCATTGCTCCGCTGCTGCCCAGGAAACCGCCGCCCCACACCCAGTGGCACACGGGATCATACACGAGTGTCGCCCACAGAAGCGTGAACAGACAGTACGCGCTGAACTTCATGCGTTCGGCGAACGCACCGATGATGAGCGCGGGCGTGATGATCGCGAACATTGCCTGGAAGATCATGAAAAGCGCGTGTGGAATTGTCGGGGCATAGACAGGGGACGGCGTGAGCCCCACGCCCCTGAGTCCGGCCCATGTGAGGCTGCCGATGACGCCGCCTACATCCGGCCCGAACGCCAGGCTGTAGCCGAACAGCACCCACTGGACACTGAGCAGAGCCATGGCGAAAAAACATTGCATCATAATCGACAACACGTTTTTCCGACGCACAAGACCGCCATAAAAAAATGCCAGGCCCACGGTCATGAGCAAAACAAGCGCGGCACATATCATAACGAAGGCGGTATCTCCCGAGTTGATCTCAAGCGCCGCCTTTCCCTCTGCCGCCGCGACACTGGCCGCGCCGAATGTTGTTGCAACTAAAACTGCCAGGCTAGTCAGAACCTTTCTCATCCTGTTGCTCTCCTTATAGTATTTTGTTATTTGCGGCTGCACGAAAACATGCTCCTGCGGCAATGCGCGTAAAACATGCACTATCGAGCCGATTGCGAAATTCGGTTCTGCCGCGTACGGCTGTGATTATTCCAGGTTGCGCCGGCACCGCAAAACCTTCCTCAACGCACTATCCTGGTACGTCTTCGCATAGAATTGTGTTTTTTGCGGCGAAAATTCGCACATAAAAAGTGGGGCTTACCCCGCGCGCGATAAAAACCCGAGACAATACAGCAACCGTCTCCGGCAATAAAACGCCGGGGCAATACCCCCAATACAACGACCTTATATTTGTTTTTTAGAAAAAAACCGCCGTTTGAGGCGGTGCCCCGGAGGGCACCGCCATTTGCGGATTGTCAACTATTATGGAGTATTCCCTGTCGGGCTGTCGTTTCTACAATATCGAAAGATACGTTTCCAGTTCATAAGGTGTGACCTGGATTCTGTAATCTTCCCACTCCTGTCTTTTAAGCCTGATGAAGTGCTCGAAAACGTGATCGCCGAGCGCTTTCCTTATGATCTCGCTTCCGGCCGTGATCTCGATAGCTTCGCCGAGATTGCTGGGTAGTTCCTCGATTCCCATTTCCTTGCGTTCCTCCGCGCTCAGGTCGTAAAGGTTCTGCTCGATCGGGTCTGTGAAATCGTATTTCTTCTCTATGCCGTCGAGTCCGCAATGGAGCATGGCGGCAAACGTAAGATACGGGTTGCAGGCCGGGTCCGGGCACCTTAGTTCCGCCCTTGTGGCGGCTTCCTTGCCGGGGTTGTACATCGGCACACGGATGAGCGCCGAGCGGTTCCTGCGCGACCATGCGATGTAGACGGGCGCTTCATAGCCCGGAACGAGCCTTTTATATGAGTTATTTGTCTGCGCGAAAACAGCGCTCATCTCGCGGGCGTGTTTCAGCAGTCCGGCGATATATCGCTTCGCGTCGTCGGAAAGTCCTTCCGGATCATTCTTGTCGAAAAACGCATTGTCTTTGCCCTTGAACAGCGACTGGTGCGAGTGCATGCCGCTGCCGTTGACACCGAATATCGGTTTGGGCATGAATGTCGCGTACACACCGTGCTGCATCGCTATCTCTTTGACGACGACGCGATATGTGATGACATTGTCGGCCATCTTGAGGGCGTCGTCATATCTCATGTCTATTTCGTGCTGGCTGGGGCCTACTTCGTGGTGGCTGTACTCGATCCTTACATCCATGGCCTCGAGAGCATTGACCGTGTCGCGGCGCAGGTCGCTTGCCACGTCGAGGCTTGTCAGGTCGAAGTAACCGCCTTTGTCGAGGACTTCCGTGCCCTTGTCGTCCTTGAAATAGAAGAATTCGAGTTCCGGCCCAAGATAGAAGTGATCGTAGCCCATGTCGCTCGCTCTTTTGAGCGCTCTCTTTAGCACATAGCGGGGGTCGCCGACATAGGGTTTGCGGTCGGGTGTGAGCACGTCGCAGATCATTCTCGCCACGGGCTTATCCTGGGGCCGCCACGGCACAAGCGCAAATGTGGAGAGGTCCGGCATCGCGATCATGTCGCTTTCCTCGATGCTCTGGTAGCCGGTGATCGACGAACCGTCGAACCCCATACCCTGCTCCAGCGCTGTTTCCAGTTCATTCATTGTAATGGAGAAGCTTTTCACCTGGCCCAGAATATCCGTGAACCAGAGTCGCAGAAAACTGACGTTCTTCTCTTTGCAGATTTTGATGATGTCTTCCTTGGTCGTTGCACCTTTCATTTTCCTGACCTTCCTTTCATTTCGTTAATATATTTGTGAGTTCTTACTCACTCCCGTCAGGTTGAGCACATTTCTTTCGCTTCACACCTGCGTTATTCTACAGCGCTTATTATACAATATCTTTGCCAAATAATCTTAACACATCGGGATTTTACTCGATATTGTGAAAAAGTCCTTTAAAATACAGAAAAGAATTCTTCAGAAAAATATTTACGTGTAATAAACGACAATAGAATCGAACAAATACGGCACAATTTTGTGCTGCCCGTTTGTGCTGTCTGCACATTTTTGTGCCGATTCTCGGATGCAATCAACGATTCCGTAAAACAGGCGGGGAACACCACAAAACAATACTGTCTTGAAGCATCTGTACTTTTCTGATACGCTGATTTCAGGATTCACAACAAAAGGTTAATGTCCCGTTGGGAAAAAGCAAAGGGAAAAAAAAGAAGAATGGGGCTGCGCCCGAACCGACCGCGCAGAATCGCCGCCACGCCGGACTGTTGAAAGACCCGTGGGTTTATGTGATTTTCGCGCTTGCGCTTGCGCTCAGACTTGCATATCTTCACTACTTCGCAAAGACGCCTTTTTTCAACGCGCCCCTGATAGACGCTGAGATGTACGACACACGCGCGTGGAACATGGTGGGCGGCGCGCTGCCCGAAAAGATATTCTACCAGGCACCCCTGTACAGTGTTTTTCTTGCAATTATCTATTTCCTGTTCGGGCACAACTTCGCCGCCGCCCGGATCACCCAGGCGGTTCTCGGTTCGGTCAACTGTGTGCTCGTTTATGTGCTGGCGAAAGAAATCATCGGCGCGGGAACGGGACCAGCGTCGCAACACACGCGGAACGGCGACAGCACTGCGAACAGTAACGATAGTCCGCCGTTTACGCACGTGCCCGTTGC